>JAGVUA010000151.1 GCA_019136545.1 Betaproteobacteria bacterium | reverse complement strand
GAATGCTGGCAGAATATTCTGCCAATCATGCCAGGTCAATATGACGAACGTAATCGGCGGAAATGCTTGTCGCCGCCGCTGAAGAAACTGACTTCGCTACCGATCGTCGCGGAGGCTCGTTAGCTCACGTTGTTCTGAGTGCTGGCTGCGAGAGCGGAGGTGGCGCCCAGGTGTCAAGCAGACGAGACGTGGAACCCGCTGCCCGAGTAGTTCCTCGGTAGCGTAGTGGGCGGTGGCGTTTCGCGCCAGCTAGCCGCGCGTGTTCGACTGCGCGGGGAATTCGGCCAGTTCGATGCGCGGCGCCGGCTGCCAGCCCTTCTTGCGATGTTCGGCGACCACGTTGGTGAAAATGCCGCCGCGCACGTAGAAGCGCGCCGTCAGGCGCATGAAACGCGGCTTGATGGCCTTGACCAGGTCGTCGAGGATGCGGTTGGTGACATCCTCGTGAAAATGCCCCTCGTCGCGAAAACTCCAGACGTAGAGCTTCAGGCTTTTCAATTCGACGCACAGCTTGTCCGGGAGGTAATCGAGCGTCAGCACCGCGAAGTCCGGCTGGCCGGTCTTGGGGCACAGGCAGGTGAACTCGGGGATCTCCATGTGGATCTGGTAATCCCGATGCGGCGCCGGGTTGGGAAAAGTCTCAAGGGTCTTGGCGGGGAGGGTGGGCATAGCGTCGTCGAGGGTTGGCTCAGCGGAAGGGATTATGCAGGCGCGTGCCGGTACCGCGAAAATCGTCGACATGGCGCGTTACCACGGTCAGGTCGTGAATCAGCGCGATGGCGGCGATCTGCTTGTCGATCGGGTGCTGGGGATGCGGCGACATCAGCTTGCCCCAGACCTGGGCGCAATCGGCATCGAATGCCAGGATGCGGTCGGCGTAATCGGTCGTGACCTGGTCGAGCCAGGTCGCCAGCCGCGCGGCCTGCCCGGCATCTCCGCGCAGGCGGATGTTTTCGAGCCCCCGGCGCAATTCGCCCACCGTCTGCGCGGCAAGATAGATATTCGTCGCATCAGCGCCACGCCAGAACGCTGTCACGCCCGGGTTGGCCTGCGCGCCCTTGCGTGCCTCGCTGATGACGTTGGTATCGACCAGATACACGGTTAGGCAGCGGTGTGGCGCACGTCGAAATCGGCGTCCTCGCCAACGTCCGGCATCGAAGCCAGCACTTGGGCTACCGGGCGCCTCGCCGGCCGGGTCAGTGCCGCGCGCAGAATCTCCCGATGCTCGGCCTCGGCGCTGCGACCATGCGCTGCCGCAACCTGCTTCAGGGTCAGGACGACGCTTTCCTCGACATTGCGGACGACAAGATTGGTGGCCATGGCGGTCTTCGGCTTGTAATCAATGATTGCATTGTACCGGGGCTTGCAATCAGTGCAAGCGTGCGGATGTCGGCTGTACTGGCGACCGGCCGAGGGTTGCGCCAGCTCCGCTTATAATCGCCAACCCAAGGCAATAACCCGGTACATCCATAGGGTTTTCCCGCGTGCGACTGATCAAACTCAAACTGGCCGGCTTCAAGTCCTTCGTCGAGCCGACCACGGTGCTGTTCCCCGGCCAGCTGGCGGGCGTGGTGGGGCCGAACGGCTGCGGCAAGTCCAACGTCATCGATGCCGTGCGCTGGGTGCTGGGCGAATCGAAAGCCTCCGAATTGCGCGGCGAATCGATCCAGGACGTGATCTTCAAGGGCTCGGGCACGCGCAAGGAAGTGAGCCGGGCCAGCGTTGAGCTATTCTTCGACAACGCCCAGGGCCGCGCCGCCGGCCAGTGGTCGCAATACGCCGAAATCACGGTCAAGCGCGTGCTCGACCGCGAGGGCAATTCCAACTATTACATCAACAATCTGCACGTCCGCCGGCGCGACGTGATCGACCTGTTCCTGGGCACCGGCCTCGGACCGCGCGCCTACGCCATCATCGGCCAGGGCATGATCTCGCGCATCGTCGAGGCCAAGCCCGAGGAACTGCGCTTCTTCCTCGAGGAAGCCGCCGGCGTCACCAAGTACAAGGAGCGGCGCAAGGAGACCGGCTACCGTCTCGAGGACGCCAGGGAAAACCTGGCGCGCGTGGACGACATTCGCAACGAGCTCGACGGCCAGATCGGCCGCCTGGAAACGCAGGCCGAAGTGGCGCGCCAGTACCGCGACCTGCACGGCCAGCTGGGCCGCCGGCAGAACCTGCTCTGGTTGAAGAAGCGCAACGACGCGCAGGCGGAAGCCGAGCGCTTCGCCCGCGAGGTCGAAAAGGCGGTCAACCGCGTCGAGGCCGAGACCGCGCAACTGCGCGAGGTCGAGGCGAAAGTCGAGCATGCGCGCGAGGCCCATTTCGCCGCCTCCGATACGCTGCACGCCGCGCAGGCCGAGATGTACTCGGCCAACGCCGAAGTGAGGCGGCTGGAGTCCGAGATCAACCACATGCGCGACGCGCGCACCCGGCTGGAAACGCGGCTGGCCCAACTGGAGGTCGAGCGCAGCCATTGGGCCGGCGAGCAGAAGCGCGTCGAGGAAGAGGAATTCCGCTGGCAGTCGCTGCTGGAGAACTCCGCCGAGCGCATGGCCACCGCCCAGGCCCGTCACGAGGAGGCGGCGGCGCGGCTGCCCGAGGCCGAAGCCGAGGTGCAGGCCGCCGGCAGCCAGGTCGCCGAAGCGCGCCGCCTGCTCAACGAAGCCGAACAGGGCCTGCGGCTGGCCGAGGCCGATCGCGGTCACGCGCTGCGCGCCCTCGAGAATTTCGCCAGCCGCCGCCAGCGGCTGGAGCAGGAGCAGGCCGCGCTGGTGGCCCCCGATCCCGTGCAGCTGGCCGCCGCGCAGGAAACCGAAGCGCACGCCGAAGCGGCGCTGGCGGTCCAGCAGCAACGGCTGGCCGAGCTTCAGGGTTTGCTGCCGGGGCTGGAAGGCGCCTTGCGCGCGGCCCGCGAGCGCCTGGCCGGCGCGCACCGGCAGGCCACCGAGGCGCGCGCGCGCCGCGATGCCCTGCAGCAATTGCAGAGCCGCGTCCAGCAGAGCGGCGAAATCGGCGACTGGCTGAAGACCCGCGGCCTGGCCGATGCCCAGCCGCTGTGGCGCGGCATCCAGGTCGATGCGGGTTGGGAAACGGCGGTCGAAGCCGTGCTGCGCGAGCGGCTGTCGGCGCGGGTCGCCGATCAGGGGATCGCCCGCGATGCGCTCGGCGCGCCGCCGCCGCTGACTTTCGCGCTGGCTTTCGCCGACGGCGCGGCGGTGCCGGCCGGCGCTGCCGACAGCCCCGACAGCCTGCGGGCCAAGGTGCGCTGCGACGATGCCCGCTGGTCGGCGGTGCTCGACGAATGGCTGGCCGGCGTCCGCTGCGCCGACGACCTGGGCGACCGGCTGTCGGCCGGCGGCAGCTGGGTCAGCCGCCAGGGGCATCGGCTGACGCCGCGCGGGCTGACGCTCTACGTGCCGGACGTCAAGACGCACGGAGTCATCGAACGCCAGCGCGAGATCGAAGAACTGTCCTCGCTCATCGAGGCGCGCGAGGCCGAGGAAGAGGCGGCCCGCGAGGCGCAGGGCGAGGCCGAACGCCGGCTCGATGAAAGTCAGTCGTCGCAGCACGCCGCCCGCCGGCAGGTGGACGACCTCCAGCAGCGGCTGCACGGCGCGCATGTCGAGGCGCTCAAGCTCGCGCAAATTCAGGCGCGCCATGACGAGCGCGCCGGGCAGATCGCCCGCGACCTCGAGGACATCCTGCGCGGCGAAGAAAGCGAGCGCGGCGAACTGGCGCGCGCCGAAAGCGAAGCCAATGCCGGCCACGAACAGTTGGCGGCGGTGCGCGCCCGCGTCGAGGAGGCGCTGGACATCCAGCGCCAGCGGGATACGGCGCTGCGCGAAGCGCGCGCGCTGGAACACCAGCTGGCGCGCGAAGCGCAGGAGGCCGGCTTTTCGGAGCGCGAATGCCGTTCCAAGCTCGAGGACAACGCCCGCGCCACAGAAACGGCGCGCGTGCAGCTGGAACGCGTCGCCGGCGATGCCGGCACGGCGACGGCGGAACTGGCGGGCATCAGCGACGTCGTGCTGGGCGAGCAACTGCAGTCGGCGCTCGACGCGCGTTCCGGTCGCGAGGGCCTGCTGACCGAACGGCGCAATACGCTGGAAACGGCGGCCGCCGACCTGCGGACGCTGGAAGAGCAGCGGCTGAAGCTGGAGCAGGGCCTGCAGCCGGCGCGCGACAAGATCAACGACTGGAAGCTCAAGCAGCAGGCGGCCGACCTCAATGCCGAGCAATACCAGCAGCGGCTGCTCGAAGCCGGCATCGCGGCGCCGGAACAGGAAGCCGAGCTGTCGGCGCTGGCCGGCGACATCGCCCGGCTGGGCGCGGAAATCGAGGCGCTCGGCCCGGTCAATCTGGCGGCGCTCGATGAACTGACCGTGGCGCGCGAGCGCAAGGGCTACCTCGACGCCCAGTCCGACGATCTCCGGACCGCCATCGACACGCTGGAAGACGCGATCCGCCGCATCGACCGCGAAACGCGCGAGCAATTGCAGGAAACCTACGACACCGTGACCCGCCACTTCGGCGAACTGTTCCCGCAGCTGTTCGGCGGCGGCGAAGCGAAGCTGCTGCTTACCGGCGAGGAAATTCTCGACGCCGGCATCCAGATCATGGCACAGCCGCCGGGCAAGAAGAATTCGACCATCCACCTGCTGTCGGGCGGCGAGAAGGCGTTGACCGCCATCGCGCTGGTGTTCGCCATGTTCCAGCTCAATCCGGCGCCGTTCTGCATGCTCGACGAAGTCGATGCGCCGCTCGACGACAGCAACACCGAGCGTTTCTGCGGCATGGTCAAGCGCATGTCGGCGCAGACGCAGTTCGTCTTCATCACCCACAACAAGATCGCCATGGAAATGGCCCAGCACCTGATCGGCGTTACCATGCAGGAGCAGGGGGTGTCGCGCGTGGTGGAAGTCGACATCGAGGAAGCGTTGCGGATGACTGAGAGGGAAGCCGCATGAACGATTTGCAGATTGCGTTGATCGCTGCCGGCGCGGCGGCCGTGGCCGGCGTCTGGGGCTACAACAAGTGGCAGGAGCGCCAACACCGCCAGCTGGCCGAGAAGATTTTCAAGGGCGGCCAGCCCGACGTCCTGCTCGGCGGCGAAAGCGCGAGCACGGAGCCTTCGCTGGGCGATGCACCGTTGCGCACCCAGGAAGCCGAAGATCCGGTCATCGGCGATTTCGCCGCCGCGGCAACGGTAACGCCGGCGCCCGAGGACGTTCAGGAGACGGCGGCCGCTGCCCCCGATGCCCCCGCCGTCCTCGATGCGCCCGATGTCGGCCTACCGCCGCCGCCGGCTGAATACGCCGACGACATCGCCGATTGCGTGGTTCACCTGGAGTTCACCGAAGCCGTGCCGGCGCCGGCATTGTGGGCGATGCAGGCGCGCTGGGCCGGCCATGTCGACAAGCCGATGTCCTGGCTGGGCTTCGACGAAGACGTCGGCGCCTGGCGGCGCCTCTCGGCGCACGACGCCGGCCACTACGGTGCGATGTACGCTGCCGTGCAGCTGGCCGATCGGCAGGGCGCCGTAACCGATGCCGAATTGTCGACCTTCTTCGACGGCGTGCGTGACATCGTCAGCCAGTGCGCCGGCGTCGCCCGACTACCGGATCAGGACGAGGCGCTGGTCAGCGCCCGTGCCCTCGACGAGTTTTGTGCCAGCGTCGATCTGCAACTGGGCGTGAACATCGTCACCACCGGCGAGCCGTTCGCCGGCACCAAGCTGCGTGGCGTGGCCGAGGCGGCCGGGCTCTGCCTGCTCGAGGACGGCAGCTTCCATGCGCTCGACGAAGCTCGCATAACCCGCTTCACGCTGAACAACATCGGCGCCGAGCTGTTCGTCGCCGACGCCATGAAATCGCTGGCGACGCAGGGCGTCACCTTGTCGCTCGATGTGCCGCGCGTGTCGGACGGCCCGGCGGCGTTCGACGCCATGATGGCCGTGGCGCGCCAGCTGACCGGCGCCTTGGGCGGCACGCTGGTCGATGCCCACGGCAGTCCGTTGACGCCGGAGATGATCGCCAGCATTCGTGCCAAGGTGGGCGAACTGCAGCAGCGCATGGCGCATCACGGGATCGTCGCCGGCAGCGTGCGGGCGCTGCGCCTGTTTTCCTGATGACGGTTTCGGGCGAAGCAAGACAGCGCGCCGAATACCTCCGTGGCGAAATCGAACGCCACAACCACGCGTATTACGTGCTCGACGCGCCGACGCTTCCGGACGCCGAGTACGACGCGCTGTTCCGCGCGCTGCAGTCGCTCGAAAGCGAATTTCCGGAACTGTTGACCGCCGATTCGCCGACGCAGCGCGTCGGCGGCCGACCGCTCGAGGGTTTCGCGCCGGTCCGCCATGCCGTGCCCATGCTGTCGATCCACACCGAGACGGATACCGGCCCGGGCGGCGCCTGGGCCTTCGATGCGCGCGTGCGCAAGGCCCTGGCCTTGCCCGAACAGGCGCCGCCGATCGAGTACGCGGTCGAGCTGAAGTTCGACGGCCTGGCCATCGCCCTGCGCTATGAGCATGGTGTGCTGGTGCGGGCGGCGACGCGTGGCGACGGGGAGACCGGCGAGGACGTCACGCAAAACATCCGCACCGTGCGGCGTATTCCGCTGCGGCTGATCAATGCGGCGCCGGCCGTGCTGGAAGTGCGCGGCGAAGTGTTCATGAGCCGTCCCGACTTCGAGCGCTACAACGAGCAACAGCGGCGCGCCGGCAAGCCGGCGCTGGTCAATCCCCGCAACGGCGCGGCCGGCAGCATCCGGCAGCTCGATCCGAGGATGGCAGCCGAACGGCCGCTGTCCTTCTTTGCCTACGGCATCGGCGAGGCGCAAGGCTGGCGCCTGCCGGCGACGCACGGCGACGTGCTCGCGGCGCTCGCCGGCTTCGGGCTGCCGGTGTGCGAACATCGCGGGCTTGCCCGCGGCGCCGGCGAGTTGGTCGAGTTCCACGACCGCATCCTCGCCCTGCGCGATGCTTTGCCGTTCGACATCGACGGCGTGGTCTACAAGGTGAATGCGCTGGCGCTGCAACAGGAGCTCGGTTTCGTCAGCCGCGAGCCGCGCTGGGCGGTGGCGCACAAGTATCCGCCGCAGGAGGCGCTGACGACCGTCGAGGCCATCGACGTGCAGGTGGGCCGCACCGGCGCCATTACGCCGGTGGCGCGCCTGGCGCCGGTGTTCGTCGGCGGCGCGACGGTCACCAACGCGACGCTGCACAACGAGGACGAGGTGCGGCGCAAGGATGTGCGCATCGGCGACACCGTGATCGTGCGCCGCGCCGGCGACGTGATTCCCGAGGTGGTCGGCGTGCTTCCGGAACGGCGGCCCATGCGCCACCAGCCGGATGGCGCATCCACGCCTGTGGCGCCAGCGTTCGTCATGCCGAGGACTTGCCCGGTCTGCGGTTCGGCGATCGAAAAACCCGAGGACGAGGCCATCGCCCGTTGCACCGGTGGCCTCTACTGCCCGGCGCAGCGCAAGCAGGCGCTGCTGCATTTCGCCTCGCGACGGGCCATGGACATCGAGGGGCTGGGCGAGAAGCTGGTCGACCAACTGGTCGATGGCGGCCTGGTGAAAACGCCGGCCGACCTCTACGGACTCGATCTGGCGCGCCTCGCCGGCCTGGAGCGCATGGGCGAGAAGTCGGCGCGCAACCTGCTGGCGGCGATCGCGGACAGCAAGACGCCGACGCTGGCGCGCTTCATTTTCGCGCTGGGCATTCGCAACGTCGGCGAGAGCACCGCCCGGGACCTGGCTCGCCATTTCGGCAATCTCGACGCGGTGATGGCGGCTGACGCCGCGCGGCTGCAGCAGGTGCCGGACGTCGGTCCGGTGGTGGCGGCGTCGATCGTCCACTTCTTCGCCGAGGCGCACAACCGGCAGGTGATCGAAGCGCTGGCGGAAGTCGGCGTGCGCGGCACGCCGAGCGAGCCGGTGGCCATCGATTCGGCGATTGCCGGCAAGACTTTCGTGCTGACCGGCACTTTGCCTTCGATGACGCGCGACGAGGCCAAGGCGCTCATCGAAGCGCGCGGCGGCAAGGTCGCGGCTTCGGTATCGAAGAAGACCGATTTCGTCGTCGCCGGCGCCGAGGCCGGTTCGAAGCTCGACAAGGCGCGCGCGCTGGGCGTCGCGATCCTCGACCAGGCTCAATTGATGGAGTTGCTCGAACCATGAAGCAAGTCAAGAAGGCGGTATTCCCCGTGGCCGGCATGGGCACGCGTTTCCTGCCCGCCACCAAGGCCAGTCCCAAGGAAATGATGCCCATCGTCGACAAGCCGCTGATCCAGTACGCGGTTGAGGAGGCTGTGGCGGCCGGTATCACCGACATGATCTTCGTCACCGGCCGTTCCAAGCGCGCCATCGAGGATCACTTCGACAAGGCCTACGAGCTGGAAACCGAACTGGCGGCGCGCGGCAAGAGCGAGATGCTCGACTTCGTCCGCAGCATGCTGCCGAGGAGCATCAACTGCATCTACATCCGCCAGGCCGAGGCGCTCGGCTTGGGCCACGCGGTGCTGTGCGCCCGGCCGGCAGTGGGCGACGAGCCTTTCGCCGTGCTGCTGGCCGACGATCTGCTCGACGGCACGCCGCCGGTGATGAAGCAGATGGTCGAGGCGTTCGGCTACTATCATTGCTCGGTACTGGGCGTGCAGGACGTGCCGCGCGCCGATACGCGCAGCTACGGCATCGTCGCCTCGCGGCCGTTGGCCGAGCGGGTCGAACAGATCACCGACATCGTCGAAAAACCCAAGCCCGAAGATGCGCCGTCCACGCTGGCCGTGGTCGGGCGCTACGTGCTGACGCCGGAAATTTTCCGGCATCTCGACAAGCTGAACCCCGGTTCTGGCGGCGAGATCCAGCTGACCGACGGCATCGCCTCGCTGATGCAGCAACAGCAGATTCTCGCCTACCGCTACCAGGGCACTCGCTACGATTGCGGCTCCAAGCTCGGGTACCTGCAAGCCACCGTCGAGCTCGGCATGCGGCATCCGGAGGTCGGCAAGCCGTTCTCGGACTACCTGAAGACCCGGCGCGCGCCATGACGCCGGCGGAAGCGCGACGCATCCTGGCTCAGGCAGAACTGATTCATTCCGCCGACGCGGTCGTGCGCACGATCGACCGCCTGGCGACCGAAATCACGCAACGCCTGGCCGTGGGCGAGGATTGCCCGCTGGTGTTGACCGTCATGGGGGGCGCGGTTTTTTTCGCCGGGCAACTGTTGCCCAAGCTTGCCTTCCCGCTGGAGTGCGATTACCTGCACGCCACGCGCTACCGCAATACCCTTCAGGGGCAGGGCGTGGCCTGGGTGGCAACGCCGCGCGCGCCGGTGCGGGATCGCACGGTGCTGGTGCTCGACGACATCCTCGACGAGGGCATCACCCTGCTCGCCATCAAGAACCATCTGCTGGAGCAGGGCGCGCGCAATTGCCTGATCGCCGTGCTGACCGAAAAAGAGATCGGAACGCCCAAGCCGGTCGAGGCCGACTTCGTCGGCCTGCGGCTGCCGGACCGCTACGTGTTCGGTTGCGGCATGGATATCCGCGGCGCCTGGCGCAATCTGCCGGCGATCTACGCGCTGGCGGAGGCCCATCGGTAGGCGCGCGTCGCTTCGCTGCCGAACCCGAGGCTGCGCATGACGTGCGCAATATGCTGACAGGCGCCGCCGAGACCGGACGCCGGGGCCTTGGCTACGCGCAGCATGGTCGTGGCCGCCGCTTCGCTGGTCGTCGCCAAGCCGCTGGTCTGCTGCGGCCCGTGGCCCACCCGGCAGACCTTGGCGAATACCTTGCGCGCGGCCTCGACCTGTCCCATTTGATAAAGCGCGAGGCCGAGGAAGTGCAGGGCGACGACGTCGTTTGGAATCGCCGCGAGAATGCTGCGGGCGCTCAGTCGCGCTTGCCGATCAGCTCGATGTAGTAGCCGTCGGGATCGGCGACGAAGGCGATGATCGACGTGCCGGCATTCATCGGGCCGGCCTCGCGCACCACCGTACCGCCCCGGCGCTTGATCTCGGCGCAGGCGGCGTACACGTCGTCCACCTCGATGGCCAGGTGGCCGAAGCCCTTGCCCAGATCGTAGTGGTCGACGCCCCAGTTGTAGGTCAGCTCGATGACGCTGTTGTCATGCTCGTCGCCGTAGCCGACGAAGGCGAGCGTGAACTTGCCCTCCGGGTAGTCCTGCCGGCGCAGCAGCCGCATGCCGAGCACGTCGGTGTAAAAGGCGATCGAACGGTCGAGGTTGCCGGTACGGATCATGGTGTGCAGAAGTCGCATGGCGAGCTTTCCTGGGGGAACGGACAGGGATCTTCGCGGTAGTCTAGCGATAATTCACCCGGTTGGCAGGGTGAGTTCGATCCAAAACGTCGAGCCTTGTCCCGGGGCGCTGTCGGCGCCGATGGCGCCACCCATGGCCTCGACCAGGCGCTTGCAAATCGACAGACCCAGGCCGGTGCCGCCGAACTTGCGCGTGATCGAGGCGTCGGCCTGGGTGAAGGGGCTGAATAGCCCGTCGATCTTGTCGGGCGGGATGCCGATGCCGGTATCGCGCACTTCGAAGCGCAACCGCATGGCACGATCTGCGGCGGGGTGCGCCGTCGCCAGAATGGAGACCTTGCCGGTCTCGGTGAACTTGACGGCATTGCCGACGAGATTGATCAGCACCTGGCGCAGGCGGCCCGCATCGCCGCGCGCCAGCGGCGGCAACGTGGTATCGATGTATTTCTCGAGCCCAATGCCTTTCTCCCTGGCGCGGAAAGCCAGCAGGTCGGCGACTTCGTCTACCAGGAGGCGCGGATCGAAATCGGCAACCTCGAGCGTGAACTTGCCGGCCTCGATCTTGGAAAAATCGAGGATGTCGTTGAGCAGCCTCAGCAAGGAATCGGCACTGCCCTTGATTACGTGGGCAAACTCGCGTTGCTCGCTGTCGAGGCTGGAATCGAGCAGCAATTCGGTCATGCCGATGATGCCGTTCATCGGCGTGCGGATCTCATGGCTCATGTTGGCCAGGAAGGCGCTCTTGGCGCGATTGGCCGATTCCGCCGCCTCGCGGGCTTTCTCGGCCTCGGCCTTGGCCTGTCGCATGGCGCGTAGGTAGAGCAGCAGCGCGCGGGCGGCGACGATGAACATGCTGCCGGCGACCAGCAGCAGCAGGAAATGGCGCTTTTGTTCCGACTTCAGGTAGGCTAATTCGGGCAGCGGCCTGGGCACGAAGACGGTGATGCCGACATCGCGCATGGGCGCCGACGCCAAAATCAACGGCGGGCCGTTATTCAGTTGCACGACTTCGGGAAAGTCGCCACCCGCAGACTCGATGCGCAAGGGCTCGAACACCGTCTGCTTGTACTGCATGGCCAGTTGCTCCTTGGCCATGGACAGGGCCGGGGCGCCGGGAAGTGCGTGCTGCTCGAGCGACTTGTCGCCCGCCAGGATGACGATGCCGTTCTGGTCGGCGATGAAGGCATTGGCGGCCACCACGCTGCGCGCCAAGTTGGCGATGTCGCGCTTCACCGCCACGGCGCCGACGAAGCGGCCTTCGATGGTCACGGGAAAGGAAAAGTAGAGACCAGGTACTTTGCTGACCCGGCCGACGGCATACTGCTTGCCTGGCTGGCCCTCCCGAGGCTGGAGAAAATACTGGCGGTCGGCGTAGTTGGTGGCGACGAAGCTGGTCGGCGTATCGGCATTGCTGGCGGCGATGCCATCGCCGGCCGCGTTGACGATCCAGATGACGTCGGCGCCCAGCCGCTTGGCTACCAAGTCGAGATAGGCGTTGAGCCTCGCTCGGTCCGGTTCTCCCTCCCACAGGCGCCGGCGCTCCTGAAGTTCCAGCGTCGAGGGCGCCACGTCGGGTCCGGTGCGCCGAAGCGCTTCGGTCACCATGACCTCCTGAGCCAGTACTTCCGAGATGTTGCGAACGACGGTCAGGGTTTCGTCAAGATCGTTGATGACGTCCTTGAGCCGATGTTGCGCCTCGTCGATACTCTGCCGTTCTATCGCGGTGGCTTGCCGTGCGGCATGAAAGGTCGTGGCGATCCAGGCCAGAACTGTCCAGCCCAGCAGCATCAGGGCAATGGGCGCCAGCAGCCGTTTCACGGCGGCCAGATTGTGCTTCGAAGGGAGCATGGTCGATGCGAGTTGTTATCGTTGTTTTACAGCGCGCATCGTAATCGCAACGACCATGCCCGTCACGCTGAATCCGTCACGTCGAATCGGTGCGCCTCAGGTCGTGGTGCGTCAGCGGCAGCGAGCGGATGCGCTTGCCGGTGGCGGCGAAAATGGCGTTGCAGACGGCCGGCGCCACCGGCAGGATGGCCGGCTCGCCGTGCCCGCCCCAGAAACCGCCGGTCGGCGCCAGAACGGTCTCCACTTTCGGCATCTCGGCGATCCCGGGCAGGCGGAAGTGCTTGAAATTGGCTTCCACCACACGCCCGTTCCGGATGTTGATCTCCTGGTAGAGCACCGGTCCGAGGCCATAGACGACGTTGCCTTCCGCCTGGGCGCGGCAGGTGTCCGGATTGACCACGTAGCCGGAGTCCACGCCGACCACGATGCGATGCACCTTGAGCTGGCCGGCGCTGACCGACACTTCGGCCACCGCCGCCGCGTAGCTGCCGAAACCGGCCATCACCGCCAGGCCGCGATGCTGGCCCGGCGGGGGCGGCGAATGCCAGCCGGCAGCCTTGGCCGTGGCTTCCAGGATCAGCCGGTTCTTGTCGTCGAGGGGCAGCATGGCCAGCCGGTAGGCCAGCGGGTCCTGGCCGGCGGCATGCGCCAGTTCGTCCAGGAAGCATTCGCGGTAGAAACCGTTCTGCTGCCCCGGCGCGCGCCAGAAGCCGACCGGCACGTGGCCGTTGCGCGCCGCGTACTCGACGCGCTGGTGGGCCACGGTGTACGGCAGGTCGGCCAGCCCGAGCACGGCGGTGAAGTCGACGCCATCCTCGCGCAGATATTTCGGCAGCAGCGCCTTGAGGATGGAGGGGCAGGCCACCGTCGTGCGCAGGGCCGCCAGCCGGCCCTGCTTGTCGATTCCGGCCTTCATGCGCACGATGCTGGCGGGGCGATAGTAGCCGTGGCGCATGTCTTCCTCGCGCGACCACATCAGCTTCACCGGCACGCCCGGTATGGCCTTGGCGATCTTCACGCCCTGGCCGACGAAATCCTGCGGGAAACCGCGGCGACCGAAGCCGCCGCCGAGCATCATTTTATGGACTTCGATTTTTTCCAGCGGCAGGCCGGAGGCCTCGGCCGCAGCCGCCATGGCCGCTTCGCCGTCCTGCGTCGAGGTCCACACCTCGAGCGTGCCGTCGCGCTTGAACCAGGCCGTGCAGGTCATCGGCTCCAGGGTGGCGTGGCTGAGGTAGGGCGAGGCATACTCGGCCTCGACGATCCTGGCCGCTTCCGCGAAGGCGCTGTCCACGTTGCCGATGTCGCGCGCCTTTGGCAGCCCGGCGGCATCGAGTCCTTCGCGCAGCATGGCGGCGATCTGCGCGTTGCCGATCCCGCCGTTGTCGCCTTCGTCCCAGTCCACATCCAGCTTCTGCAGCGCCTGGTCGGCGCGCCACCAGCTGTCGGCAACGACGGCGACGAACTCCGCCTCGCGCACCACCTTCTTGACGCCGCGCATGGCGAGGGCATCCTTCGCGTCGACCTTGCGTAGCTTGCCGCCGAACACCGGGCACTGGGCGATGGAAGCGTGCAGCATGCCCGGCAGCGCCACATCGACGCCGAACACCGGCTTGCCCCGCACCTTGTCGGGAATGTCCAGGCGACGCACGGATTTGCCGGCGATCTTCCAGTCCTTCGGGTCGCGCAGGGTCACATCCTTGGGCGGCGCGATCTTCGCTGCCGCGGCCGCCAATTCGCCGTAGCGCAAGGTCCGTCCGGTCGGCAGGTGCGTGACGAGGCCTTTTTCGGCAAGGCATTCGGTCGTTGGCGCCTGCCAGCGTTGCGCCGCCGCGCCGACCAGCATCGCCCTGGCGCTGGCGCCCGCCTTGCGCACGTAGTCCTGCGAGGAGCGCACGCCCTGGCTGCCGCCGGTGGACATCGAACCCCAGATGCGGTTGCGGCGGAAATGCTCGTTGGGCGAGGCGAACTCGGCGCTCACCTTCGCCCAGTCGCAATCGAGCTCTTCCGCCACCAGTTGCGCCAATGCGGTGAGGGTGCCCTGGCCCATTTCCGAACGGGCGGTGCGGATCACTACGCGGTCGTCGGGATGAATCACGATCCAGGCGTTGACCTCGGTGGTGGCTGGGCTGGCGGGCAGCGCGCGTGCGGCCGCTGCAGGTACGGGGAAACAGAACTCCAGCGCCAGCGCGCCGGCGGCGGTGGCGGAAGCCTTGAGGAAATCGCGGCGCTTCATGGTCCGCTTCATCGTCGTTTGAGCCGTCGTCATGGGCGTTCTCCTCCGCCGGCCTTGGCCAGCGCATGGATGGCCGCGCGCACGCGCGCATAGGTGCCGCAGCGGCAGAGGTTGGTGATGCTGCGGTCGATGTCGGCATCGGTGGGCTGCGGGTTCTTCGCCAGCAGCGCCGCCACCGACATGATCAGCCCGGTCTGGCAGTAGCCGCACTGCGGTACCTCGTGGTCGATCCAGGCCTGCTGGATGCGGTGCAGGCCGTTCGTGGCCAGACCCTCGATGGTGACGATCTTCCTGCCGGCCAGTTCGCCGGCGCGCACGGCGCAGGCGCGCGCCGCCTCGCCGTCGATCAATACCGTGCAGGAGCCGCAGGCCGAAATACCGCAGCCATACTTCGTGCCGAGCAGCCCCAGATGGTCGCGCAATACCCACAGCAGCGGCATCTCCGGTTCCACGGCGACGGCTTGGACCTTGCCGTTTACGTTCAAGTTCATCATCGCCAACGCCTCCGTTCCCTGCGACAGTGCGCGCGCCGACTATAAGGCTAGCGCCGGGGCGAAGGGAAGAGGCCCTCTGGGCGGCCAGGCCGCAGATCGGCGTGCCGCCGCGGCTGACTTTCGCCGGAGTTCAACCGGGCAGGCGCTGGCGCCGGCTGGATCATTCCCCGCGGCTGAAATAGACTGCGGCAAGTCGATTCGTCGGAAGCATGCATGGAAACCTGGAACGATGCCTATAGCGTTGGCGTTCGCGAAATGGACGAACAGCACAAGCGGCTGCTCGGATACATCGGCGCGCTTGGCGAGCTGCTGGTCACCAGGGACGATGAGTTGATGCACGAGTTGCTAGCCCGGATCACCGACTACGGCCGGCAGCATTTCGAGGCGGAAGAGCGCTTGCTGGCGCAATACGGCTATCCGCTGGAAGGGCAACAGTGCGCACACGAGAGCTATACCGAATGGATGGCCGAGGCGAATTTCAGTGCCATCGGCGGGACGCTGGCCCTGCGCGACATTTATGACTATCTGAGACGATGGTGGACGACGCACATCCTCGGCGAAGATATGCAGTACAAGGATTTCTTGAATCGCCGAGGCGTGTCGTAGCGAATCCCGCGCCGCTCGCGCCTCGCCCCCGTCGCCAGGGTCGATCGTCGCTGGCGTCGTCCCATTGCATTTTTTAGGAGAGTTCCATGGAGAGCACCAACGCCTACCGGCAAGGCCTGGACAAGAATCCTGCCAATTACGTGGCGCTGTCGCCGCTCAGTTTTATCGCCCGTTCCGCTTTCGTGTATCCAAAGCGGATTGCCGTGATTCAGGGCGCGCGGCGGTACACCTGGGCGGAAACCTATGCGCGGTGCCGCCGCCTGGCATCGGCGCTCGCCCAGCGCGGCATCGCCAAGGGCGATACGGTGGCGGTCATGCTGCCCAATACGGCCGCGATGTTCGAGTGCCACTTCGGCGTGCCGATGACCGGCGCGGTGCTCAATACCCTGAACACGCGCCTCGATGCCGAGGCGATCGCCTTTATGCTCCAGCACGGCGAAGCGAAGGTGCTGATCGTCGACCCCGAGTATTCGGCGGTCATCAAGCGTGCGCTGGCCCTGCTGGACGGCCCCAAGCCGATCGTCGTCGACGCCCTCGACGACGAGTTCGCCGGCGGCGAGCGCCTGGGAGAGACGGACTACGAGTCGTTCATCGCGTCCGGCGACCCGGATTTCGCCTGGTCGCTGCCGGACGACGAGTGGGACGCCATTTCGCTCAACTACACCTCGGGCACCACCGGCAACCCGAAGGGCGTGGTGTATCACCATCGGGGTGCCTATCTCAACGCCGCGAGCAATATCGTTTCATGGGGCATGCCGCCGCACGCGGTGTATCTGTGGACCCTGCCGATGTTCCACTGCAACGGCTGGTGCTTTCCGTGGACGCTGGCGGCCAACGCCGGCACCAGCGTCTGCCTGCGCAAGGTCGACGCCGCGCTGGTCTTCGCGCTGATCCGCGAGCACCAGGTTACGCACATGTGCGGCGCGCCCATCGTCTACGGCATGCTGATCAACGCGCCGGACGAGTTGAAGGCGGGCATCGAACAGCGGGTCAACGGACTGATCGCCGGCGCCGCGCCCCCCGCGGCCATCATCGAGGGCGCCGAGCGCATGGGCTTCAACATCACGCACGTGTATGGCCTGACCGAAACCTACGGGCCGGCCTCGGTGTGCGCCAAGCATCCCGAGTGGGAGGCGCTGTCGATCGATCTGCGCGTCGTGCGCAACGGTCGTCAAGGCGTGAGCTACCACATGCAGGAGGCGATCACCGTCCTCGATCCGCTGACCATGGCGCCGGTGCCCTGGGACGGCGAGACCATGGGCGAGATCATGTTCCGCGGCAACCTGGTCATGAAGGGCTACCTGAAGAACGAGAAGGCGACCGAAGAATCGTTTGCCGGCGGCTGGTTCCACACCGGCGATCTCGCGGTGGTGCACAGCGACGGTTATGTGAAGATCAAGGACCGTTCCAAGGATGTCATCATTTCAGGTGGCGAAAACATCTCGTCGCTGGAGGTCGAGGACGTGCTCTACCGCCATCCGGCGGTGATCGCCGCCGCCGTCGTCGCCAAGCCGGACGAAAAATGGGGCGAAGTGCCGGCGGCCTTCCTCGAACTCAAGGAAGGCGCCAAAGTCACCGAAGCCGAGATCATCGAGTACTGTCGCGGCCATCTGGCGCGCTTCAAGGTGCCCAAACAGATCGTTTTCGGCACGCTGCCCAAGACCTCGACCGGCAAGATCCAGAAATTCGTGCTGCGCCAGCAGGCGCGGTCCGCGCTGGCCATCGAGTGACCGCGATGGCGCGAGGCTGGAGGGCGGGCGAACCCGGCGCGGGGACCGCTTTCGGCCCCGGCGCCGAAGCCCGCCGCCTGGCGGCCGACCGCCGTCGGGTTCGAGGTATTTGAACTGATTGCATTTTTTTCAAGGCACCCCGTTTGGGGCATCCGGTGGACAAGGCTTTTCTGCGACGCACAATCAGAGTACATTGCACCCTTGGCCAGGTGCCGGGCGATCCATTTCCCCAGCTATCCGGCTTACGCGCATCCGGCGCGGCATGACTCATGAGAGAGATCCTAATGGAAGGCATCCTGCAATATTTGAAGCGCAACGGTCAGCGATTCGACTCCGAAATCGCTGCGGCGATGGGCATTTCCCTGGAACAAGCGCGTCGGGCCATCGACAACCTGTCCGCCGACGGCGAGGTGATGGCCTGTCATTCGGTGCAGTTCAAGGACGGCAAGGCCATCGAGGGCATCCTCTGCCGCGTCTCGGGCTACATTCCGCCCGCCAGCCCGGGCAGAAAACCCAAGCGGTAGCGGGCGAACAAGCGCTGGCAGCGCGATTTTCCTTGCATTTGCGGGCATTCGAGTCCATAGTGCGGGCCAGCGATGCTCAAGCAGTGCTGTTGTTGTTCGGTTCCATATCCGCGGTTCCGCGGTAGTCCCTTCATCATCTTGCCGTCTTGATCTTCGTCCTAACCTGGGGCAAGCCCCGATCTGCATTCTTCAGAGGAAATTCAAGACATGGCAACAGGCACCGTCAAGTGGTTCAACGACTCCAAGGGTTTTGGCTTCATCACGCCGGAAGGCGGTGGTGAGGACCTCTTCGCCCATTTCTCCGCCATTCAGGCGCAGGGTTTCAAGACCCTGAGCGAAGGTCAGCGCGTCACTTTCGACGTCACCACCGGTCCCAAGGGCAAACAGGCCGCGAATATCCGCCCGGCCGACTAAGCTTACCGTTCTTACCGTTCGGCATGGATTCGATCCATGCCGGCGCACCCGGAATGAAGCCCGGCATTCGCCGGGCTTTTTTTTCTCCCTAATCGTGGAGGTTACCGCTTGGCCAAGGAAGAACTCATCGAAATGAACGGGGTGGTGATGGAAGTGCTGCCCGATTCGCGCTACCGCGTTACCCTGGACAACGGCCATGACCTCGTGGCCTACAGCGCCGGAAAAATGCGCAAGCACCACATTCGCATCCTTGCCGGCGACAAGGTATCGCTGGAACTTTCGCCCTACGATCTCTCCAAGGGGCGCATTACTTTCCGCCACATCGAAGGCCGTGGCGCCGTGGCGGCAGCGCCGACCCGCCGCCGCTGACTTTCCCGGGGCGGCGCGCCTACGCGAGCGCTTTCTCCGCCGCCTTCAGGCTGGCGGCCTGATCGGCGCCATGCCCCATTCGGCCACGCCTTCGGGCAAATGGACGGCATCCAGGCCTCGCTGCTTGAGCAGGTCCACGGCGTCCTTGGCCATCAGGCAGTAGGGGCCGCGGCAGTAGGCGACGATGGTCCGGCCTTGCGGCAGTTCCGAAAGGCGCGACTCCAGCTCGTCGATCGGCATCGACTGCGCGTACGGAAGGTGCGCGGCCTCGAATTCTTCGGTCGGGCGCACGTCGAGGACGATCACCTCGCCCTTGCGGGCGGCCTTGACCAGAACGTCGCGATCCTTGGGCGTCAGCTCCTTGGGCGCGTCGGTGATCCGGGCGAGCGCCATTCGCAATTCGACCAGCCGATTTTCCGCCAGCGAGCGGATCGCCACCCAGAACTCGGCGACTTCCCGGTTGGCGATGCGGTAGTAGATGTGCTTGCCGCTGCGTTCGGTTTCCACCAGATGGGCGGAACGCAATTCCCGCAAATGGGCGCTGGCCAGCTTCATGCTGATGGCCGATTCCCGTGCCAGCGTTTCGACGGTCTTCTCGTTCTGGCAGAGCAGTTCGATCAGCTCCAGCCGCTTCGGGCTGCTGGTCGCCTTGCCGATCCGCGCCACCTGTTCGTACAGGACGTCCTTGATGCGGCGGGTTTCAGGTTTTTGCTTGCTCATGGCTGGATTCTATCCAACGAGGTCTTGACAACGAGTTGCGCCTGCCTAGAATAATCTAACAATCGTTAGATTATTTGTGTGACGATTGCGGCCTATTACTCAATCCTTACTTCAATCCAGCAGCGAGTTTTACGGAGGCGACCGGATCATGGCGAACATGCTGTTCATTCTCAACGACCCCCCCTATGGCACCGAGCGGAGTTACAACGCCTTGCGTCTGGCGCGGCATGCGCTGAAGAAAGGCGAGGGGCGGGAGACGGTGCGCGTCTTCCTGATGGGCGATGCGGCGTCCTGCGCCAAGGCCGGGCAGAAAGTGCCGCAGGGCTACTACAACGTCAGCGACATGCTCGGCATGGTGGCGCGCGCCGGCGGCCCCATCGGCGTTTGCGGCACCTGCATGGACGCGCGCGGCATCGCCGAGGCAGAACTGGTGGCAGGCGCGCATCGCAGCACCATGGATGAGTTGACCGACTGGACCCTCGAGGCCGACAAGGTCATCGTGTTCTGATCGGCGCGGCCTCGAACCCGTTCGGGGCCGCTTCTGGTCGATTCGTGGCATCGCTGGGCAGGACGAGGCGCGCATGACGAAATTTTCATTGGTCGAATTTTCCCTCCGGCGGCCCCGGCTGGTACTGGCGCTCACCGGGCTGCTGACCCTGCTGTTCCTTGCCCAGTTTCCGAAGATCCGGATCGACACCAATCCGAAGCACATGCTGCCGGAAACGTCCGACGTGCGCGTGTGGAACGACGAGGTGGACAGGACCTTCGCGCTGTACGAGGACACCATCGTCGTCGGCGTGGCAAACGACCAGGGCGTGCTCAATCGCGACACGCTGGGGCGCATTGCCCGCCTCACCGACGCGATACTGGCCTTGCCGGGCGTCGCCAGCCGCGATGTGAACGGATTCACCACCATCACCAACGTCACCGCCGAGGACGGCATGCTCAAGGTCGGGCCGTTGATGCCGGCGGCGCCCCAAAGCGATGGCGAGGTCGATGCGCTGAAGCGCGCGCTGCTTGGCAATCCGCTGTTCGTCGATCGCATCATCTCGCAGGACGGCAGGACCACCGCCATCTACGTGCCCCTGGAGAAAGGCGCCAACGGAGCGGAGATCGCCGGCCGCATCCGGAACATCGTCGCGCAGGAACATGGGCCGGAACGCTATTACGTCGCCGGCGATCCGGTGGCGCGCGATACCTTCGGCGCCGAGATGTTCAAGCTGATGGCGATTTTCTCGCCCATCGCCGGCGGCATCATGTTCGCGGCGATCCAGTTCATGTTCCGCAACCTGGCGCTGTCGGCGGCCATGATGGGCGTCTCGATGGTGGCGATCCTATGGAGCATGGGTCTGTTGATCGGCCTGGGCTTTCCCGTGCACATCATGAGTTCCATGGCGCCGGTATTCCTCATGGCCATTGCTACCGACAGCATCCACATTTTCAACGAGTTCTATTTTCGGTACCGCGAACAGGGCGACAAGCGGGCGGCGATCCGCGCGACCATGGCGGCGGTGAGCCGGCCGGTGCGCTTCACGGCGCTCGCCACCGCCGCGGGATTCGCGGTGCTGCTGTTCATGAACATCGTTCCGGTGAAGGTGTTCGGCGGCCTGATCGCTTTCGGCACGGTGGTCTTGCGCCTGCTGTCCTTCAGCTTCATTCCCGCGGTGCTGACTTTCCTGCGCGAGGACAAGCTTGCCGGCAAGGCGGAGGACGCGGCGCAGGACCGCACGGCGCGCCTGCTCGGCGGCCTGGGCGCTTTCGGCGCGGCGCGCCCGGCGCTGACGGTGGCCGTGGCCCTGGCCCTGGTGGCGGTCTCGATCTGGGGCACGACAAGAATCCATGTCAATAACAACCTGGTCGCGCGGTTCAAGAACGACAGCGAGATACGGATCGCCGACACGGCGATGAACCAGGCGCTCGGCGGCACTTCCCTCGGTTACGTGGTGGTGGATGCAGGCAAGGCGGAGTTCATGAAGCGGCCGGATGCCATGCGCTGGATCGAGGGTCTGCAACGCCGGCTCGAAACACTGCCGGTGGTGGGCAAGACGTTTTCCGTCGCCGATTACGTCAAGCGCATCAACCGGGTCCTGCACGACGACGACGCCAGTTTCGACGTGGTGCCGGCGACGGCGGACACCATCGGCCAGTACCTGTTCCTGTTCAACATGTCGGCCAAGCCGGCGGATCTGGACAACGTGGTGGATCCGAGCTTCGCCAAGGCCAACCTCTGGGTGCAGATGAAGACCTGGGACGCCGACGCCATGCGCCAGGTGGCCGCCGCCGTGGACGCCTACCACGCGGCGAACCCCCTGCCGGTGACGGCGAAGCCGGCCGGCATTGCCTATTTCAACCTGGTCTGGAACGAGGAAGTGCTGGGCGACCTGGTGTTCGGCTTCAGCCTGGCGCTGGTCGTGGTGTTCGTCATTCTGGCGCTGGACTTCCGCTCGTTCAAATGGGCGCTGGTGGCCTACGTGCCGCTGCTGTTCACCATCCTGTTCATCTACGGGGTGGTCGGCTTCGTCGGCAAGGACTTCGACATGCCGCTGTCGGTGATGAGCACGCTTTCGCTCGGCATGGCGGTGGACTTCGCGATTCATTTCGTCAGCCGCTTCCGCCAGCGCCGGGCGGAAGTCAGTCGTGGCGAGACGCCGGCGGCCAGCCTGGCCTGGACGGCGGCGCGTCCCGGCAAGGGCATCGTCCGCAACGCCGTGCTGTTCGCCGCGGCCTTCTCGGTCATGATGGCCGCGCCGCTGACGCCCTACGTCGTCGTCGGCGCCTTCATCGCGTCGATGATGCTGATCTCGGCGCTGCTGACCCTGCTGCTGCTGCCGGCCCTGGTGATGCTGTGCCATCGCTGGCTGCTTGACGAACCTCGAGGAGAAACCCGATGAAGCGATGGCTGGCCGCGCTGGCGGTCCTGCTGCCTTTCACCGCATGCGCGCTGACGGGCGAGGAAGTGATGAAGAAGTCCCAGGCGGCCTTTCTCTACCCGGGCAAGGATTTCAAGGCGCGCGTCGTCATGAAACTGATCGCCAAGGATGGCCAGGAGCGGGTACGCGAAATGACCCTGCTGCGCAAGAACATGGGCGCGGCCGGCGGCGAGCAGAAATATTTCCTGTATTTCTTCCAGCCGGCCGACGTGAAGGACATGAGCTTCATGATCTACAAGTACCCGGCCAGGGATGACGACCGCTGGCTGTTCATTCCGGCGATCAACATGGTCAAGCGCATCGCCGCCCAGGACAAGCGCTCCAGCTTCGTCGGCTCCGACTTCACCTACGAGGACGTGTCCGGCCGCGACCTCGAGGACGACGACCATGCCATCGAGCGCGAAGAGAAGCTGGCCGGCGCCGATTGCTTCGTGGCCAAGAGCACGCCCAAAGCCGCGGACGCCGATTTCGGCCATAAATTCACCTGGATCGGCAAGGATCACTTCCTGCCGCTCAAGGAGGAGCAGTACGACCGGAAGGGCGCGCCGTACAAGCTGTTCACCGCCGACGAGATCCGGGAGATCAAGGGATTTCCGACGGTCGTCCGGCGCGTCATGAAGAACTTGCAGACCGGCCATCGAACCGAGGTGAGCTACCTTCGGGCCGACTACGACCTCGGCATCGAGGACGGCTTGTTCTCGGAACGCTTTCTGCGCCAGGCGCCCCGCAAGTGGGTTGACTGATGTCCCGGGCGTCCGGCCTGTGTGGCATGGCTCTCGGCGTCCTGTTGTCCGGTGTCGCCGGACCGGTCGCAGCGGATATCGCGCTCGCCGGATTCCTGCAACAGAACACCGCCTTCAACACGGCGGGCGCCAATCCGGATGGGCGCAACTACAAATGGCTGGAGGAGCGGGCCCAGGTCAAGCTGGATGGTTCCGCCGGCGCCTGGCGGCTCATGGCGAAAGGCGATTTCGCCCATGACCATCTCGGCCGGGGCGACCGATCCGAACTGCGCGAAGCCTACGTCGATTACACGGCGTCCAGCTGGGACGTGCGCGCCGGCCGCCAGGTGCTCACCTGGGGCTTGGGCGATCTCGTGTTTGTGAACGACGTTTGGCCCAAGGACTACGAAGCGTTGTTCGCCGGCCGGCCGCTCGAATACCTCAAGCGCGGGATCGACGCGGTCAAGCTCGGCGTCTATCCCGCCTTCGCGTCGTTCGAACTCGTGCTGGCGTCCGCTTATCGCGCCAGCCGCGTTCCCGATGCCGGGCGTTTTCACCTGTTCGACCCGATGCCGGGCCCGGCTACGCGCCGAACCGCCGAGCCGGACCAGGGCGAGGCCGGGCTGCGCATCTACCGCGAACTCGCCGGCTACGACGTCGCTCTCTATCTCTATCGGGGCTTCCAGCGCACGCCGTCGATGCGGCCGGACGGCATGAGCGCGCCGGCCAGGATCACGCTTTTCTATCCGAAGCTCGCCGTCTATGGCGCCAGCGCATCGGGACGCGCCGGCGAAGGCGTCGTCAGCCTGGAGGCCGCCTACTACGATGCGCGCCAGGATCGTTCGGGAAGCGATTTCACGGTGCCCAATGCGCAGACGCGACTGCTTGCGGGCTATCAGTGGCAACCGTGGGAAGACGGTTCGCTGGGCTTGCAATACTATGCCGAATACATGCATGACTACCGCGCCTATCGCGCATCGCTGCCGGCCGGGTTGCCCGCCGACAAGCGGCGCACCGACACGTTCACCGCGCGGCTCACGCAGTTCTTTTTGCACCAGACCTTGCGCCTGTCGTTCTATGCTGCGTACAACCATGGCAACGGCGACCGCTACCTCAATCCGGAACTGCGCTACGCCGTCAGCGATCGCGTCTGGGTCGCCGTCGGCGCCAATGTTTTCGGCGGCCGGCGCACGGGGCAGTTCGGGCAACTGGCGCGCGACGACAATCTGTATTGGCAGACCCGCTACGAGTTCTGAGCGGTGGCCGCGTGGTCGCCGAAGCTTGCCTAGGCGGCGTTCCCGATGCGCTGCAGCAAGGCTGCCGTGCCTGGATAGCTGGCCGGCGTGATGGCGGATTTGCGGCTGAAGGCGCTGGTCGATTCGCCGCGCCGCAGCGCGTCGATGAAATTTGGTCCGTCGACGATCCAGTTGCCGCCGAGCAGCGTCACGCCGCGCGCGAAGAGGGCGTCGGGCAGGCAGCCGGCGCCGGGGCCGATCATGGCGAACCAGCGCGCGTTGCGGCAGCAGGCGAGCATGCGGTCGAGCGTGTCGTTGAGCAGCAGCGTGCTGGTCGACACCACCTTGTCGCAGGCGGCCAGCGCCTCGGCATCGAGCGTGACGAGATAACCGTCCTGGGCGCCGGCGAGTTCCGGGTTCAGTTCGATGACGGTCAGTCGCGCGCCGCTTTCGACGATGCGGCCCAGCAGCGGCCGGAACAGGCCGATCATGCCGATGTGGTCGCCGGCCCCGGGCGCCATCTGGCCGATCGAGTCCGCGCTGGCGGGCGGCGCGAAGCCGGCGCGATTGAACAGGCAGCGGGTCAGCGCGTTGGCGGCGGCGAAGCCGAGCGTCTTGCGCAAGCCGGCGCCGCCGGCGTAGCCGCGCGCGACGGCCAGCGCATCGGCGCCGGCCAGCTGAAATGCCGATTCGCCGGCGCGCAGGCGTTCCAGGGTGTCGTCGAGCAGCACGTAGGACAGGCCGAGCGAGCCGTCGTCGAGTTCGAGCGCGCAGAACTCGCCCTGATTGGCGTTGCGCTCCGCCACCGGCATGGCCGGCGGCAGATGCAGGGCGCGCACGCGCGGCGGCGGGGAGCGCGTGGCAAAAGCGTCGAGCTGGGCGAGATACTGGGCGGCGAACGTCGTGTCGGTCATGGCGGATCAGGCGGGGTTGCGGCTGGGTTGCGGCCGCTGCGCACCGTGGCGGCGGCCTCGGCGGGCGATACGGTGGCGTCGAGGTTGTCCTGGGTGCGCAGCGCGCCGGGAAAGTAGAGCGCCGTCAGGCGGTGGCTATGGATGGGCGGATCGGCCGCGCGCTCGTCGGCCTCGCCGTACCGGCGCCAGTCGCGCACCGGCAGGATGTCGTCGGCGATCTGCATGAAGCCGAGCGTTTCGCGGTCGCCGACCAGCACGCCCTGCACGCGCAGGCCCAGCGCGCGCTTCGCTTCGTCCAGCCTGGCCGCCATGGCCGGCGTGGCGCCGAACTCGCCGTCGGAGGCGATCAGCAGGTCGGCGTATCGCCACGACTGACTTTCGAGGCGCGCCAGCGCCTTGTCCAGCGGACCGCAGATGTCGGTGCCGCCGCGAAACGCCTGTCCCAAAAAGCTGGCGAGGCGTTCGATGCCGCCGGCATCCACGTCCAGTGCCATGTCGATCACCTCGTCGGGCCCGCCGAAGGCGAAGACGTGGCAGGCGCGCCGCTGGGCGTGCGCCGTGCGCATCGCCTCCAGCACGACGGCCTTGGCCACGGCTTCGGCGCCGCCGGCCATCGAGCCCGAGGTGTCGACGCAGACCAGCATCGGCCCCAGCTCGGCGCGCTTGCCGGCCTGCGGAGCCGGCACCGGCCGCGATACCGGTTCGGGCATCAGGCGCGTCTCCTGCATGCGGTCGTCGTCCTCGTAGGAGAGCAGGGTGCGCTCGGCGCGGCGGGCGTGCCAGACCAGGCGCAGGCGCCGATGCCCCAGCAGCATGGCCTCCGCCGGCAGCATGCGCGCGATGCGGTCCGAGCGGCGCACGCCGCGCGTTTCGCCCGGCATGTCGGGAATGCGTACGTTGCGACGGTAGGGCAGCTGCGCGGTGGCTTGTGCCATGGCTTCGACGATCTGCTGGCGGCTCGGATCGTCCTCGTCGGTCGGGCGGGCGCGGCCGAGCCCGCGGATCAGCTTCGCCAGCTCCGGCAGGTGTTCCAGCAGACGGCGGATGCGCAGCACCGCCTGCCAGCCGGACGCGCGCAGCAGCCCGCGCAACTGATCCCAGTTCGTGTTCTTGCCGTCCTCGGGCAGCATGCCGAAGACTTCGATCAATTCGTCGAGCTGCCCGCGACGCTCCTGCCAATCTTCGCTGAACGCCGCGACGGCGCTGGCGATCGCTTCTGTTTCCGTGGCGCCGCGATCCCGGTAATCGACGATGAAGTCGAGGTGGAACAGGATGCTCATCACCACCGTGTCGGACAGTTCCTGCCGGCCCGCGCAATAGCGCGCCAGGCTGAGCGCCGCGATGGCCTCGGCGAGGGCGGCGGCCGGCGCGGCGGGCGGCCAGCGCCAGGTGCCGGCCGGCGGCAGTTCGCCGGCGCACAGGTGTCGGCGCAGCTCGGCCAGCGCGGTCAGGCGCGGTTCCAGCGTGCCCTGCGAATGCACCATGCCGCCGAGCCAGTGCTGGCGCGGCAGTTCGTTCAGCGCCGACAGCCGCGCTTCGCGCTGCTCGAACAGCCGAGGCCGGGGCAGCGCGTTCATGCGGCGGCGAGGCCTTCGTGCGCCACCGGCGCGGGAACCGCGTCGTTGCGGGCGTCGTCCTGGTCGAGCCGGGGCAGGGCGAGAAAGCCCTCGCGCGTCGAACCCAGTCGATCGGCCAAGGCGCCGATGGCGGCGGCGGTGCCGGCCAGATTGGCGGCGACGCGCGCGAGCAGCGCCTCGTCGCCCCAGAGATTACCCGCACGGTAGACGTCGAGATCGCGGCGGGATTGGGCAATTTCTTCGGCATAGCCGCCGATGCGGGCGAGCGCGTCGTCAATCTGGCCAACGCGCGCTTCGACATGGCGCGTGCCGTAGCGGCGCTGGCGCGTGTACGTCATGCGCGGCGCCGCCGAGCCGCCCTTGGCATCGCCGATGCTTGCGGCGATATCGGCGGCCTGCGCACTTGCCGAAAATTTCAGCCGCCCGCTGTCGTCGTAATCGAGGTCGTTGGCTTTCAGCTCGAGGTCGAGCTGCGCCTCGAAAGCCTCGACGACGCGCGTCAGCAGCGCCGGCGAGAACGCCTCGCGCACGCCGAGGCGCGCGGTCAGCCAGTCGAAAAGGGCCGCTTGGCGCTCGGCGTCGGGCGCCGTGCACCGCGGCAGCAGCAGGAGATCCCAGGGCGACAGCGAGGCGCGGTCGGCGGCCGCGGCGGCGACGCGCAGCAGCCGGACGATTTTCACCCAGCGGCGATCCGAGACGATGATCTGCTGTTCGGCGCAGTGCCGCCGCAACTCGGCGAGCAGCGCCGTGACGGACGCCGGCAGGTCGACCCGCCCGGCGGCCTCGGCGAGGGCGGCGAGGTCGTGGTCGTCGAGCGCAAGCTCGGGCCTTATCGGCGTGTCGCCACGGCTGACTTTCAGCAAGGCCTCGAAGCCGGCCGCGCTGACCGGCGCCACCGGCAAGCGCATCAGGAAGCGGTCGAAGAAGGCTTCGCCGACTTCATCCTCGGGCACGGCGTTGGTGGCGCCGATGACGCTGATCAGCGGGCAGCGCTGCCGGCCGGCGCCATTGTCGAACTCGCGCTCGTTGAGCAGCGTCAGCAGGGCATTGAGGATGGCGCTGTTGGCCTTGAACACCTCGTCGATGAAGGCGATCGAGGCTTCGGGCAGGAAGCCGGCGGTCTGCCGCTCGTAGCGGTCCTCTTCGAGCGCCCGGATCGACAACGGCCCGAACAGTTCCTCGGGCACCGAAAAGCGCGTCAGCAGCCGCTCGAAGTAGCGGGCGTCGCGGAACGCGGTGTGCAGGCGGCGCGACAGCTCGCTCTTGGCCGTGCCCGGCGGGCCGATCAGCAGCGTGTGTTCGCCGGCCAGCGCCGCCAGCAGGGCCAGCTGCACGTGCCGGCGGCGTTCGACGAGGCCGGCGCTCAGCGCGTCGATCAGGCCGTTGATTCGCTCGAACCGGGTCATGGCCATCGCCGCGCCGCCTCAGTCCGCCGGCAGGTTCGCCCGCTCCCGCGCGCGCTGCTTCGCCGCCGCGCTGTCGCCGTGGCCGACGTGCAGCAGGTCGGTCAGCTTGCGCATCAGGTGCAGTTCGTGGGCGTCGAGGTGGCCGTCCACCATCGCCACGTGCCACAGGTTCTCGACGATGCGCGCTTTCTGCGCGGCATCGCAGTGCTTGTTGATCAGCGCGGTGAACTGGTAGTAGTCGTGCGCCTGCCGCGCCTCCTGTTCGGCCAGGGCGGTCAGCGTGGCGAGTTCGTCGGCGCTCAGGTCGAACTCGCGTTGCAGCGTGGCGGTGACGGCATTCCGCTCGTCCGTTGTGATGCGCGAGTCCATGCGCATCATCTCGAGCAGGAGCGCCGCCGTCGCCACCTGCAGCGGGTGCCCGCCGCCCGTGGCGTCCGGCCGCGTGCCGGGCTCGATGAACCGACCGAAGAACTCCTGAATGCTGGCGATCATGGTGATAACCGAAGGATGGTTCGCGACCCGGCTATTGTAGCCAGTCGCGGTCGCGCTGCCGGCGCGCCGCTTCCCGCGCGAGACCTTATCGCATCGCCATTTATGAAATGAGCTTTAAAATGCGCTATCCAACCCATGCCACGGTGTCGCGATGACTTCGCTGAACTTTTCCTGCCTGGACGACTACGACCCCAATTCGCTGTCGGTGGATCGCGCTCGGCGCGTGGTGCTGGACATGATGGCGCCGGTGCGCGTACACGAGCGCGTGTTCGTGCGCCAGGCGCTCGGGCGCGTGCTGGCGGAGGATGTCGTTTCGCCGGTCGATGTGCCGGCCCACGACAACTCGGCCATGGACGGCTGGGCGGTGCGCCATGCCGATCTGGCGACGGCGGGCGAGACGCGGTTGAAGAACGTCGGCACGGCCTTGGCCGGCCGGGCTTTCGACGGCAAGCTCGGCCGTGGCGAGGCGCTGCGCATCATGACCGGCGCCGTGCTGCCGGCCGGCGCCGACTGCGTGGTGATCCAGGAAGTGGCGCGCGCCGAGGGCGACGAGGTGATCGTGCCGCCGGGGCAGCGCGCCGAGCAGAACCTGCGCCGCGCCGGCGAGGACCTCAAGGCGGGCGAGGCGGCCATCCATGCCGGCACGCTGCTGCGTCCGGCCGAGATCGGCATCATCGCATCGCTGGGCGTCGCCGAAGTGTCGGTGCGCCGCCGGGTGCGCGTGGCGATCTTTTCCACCGGCGACGAACTCTGCTCGATCGGCACGCCGCTGTCGCCGGGGGCGGTGTATGACAGCAACCGCTATACGCTCTGGGGCATGCTGACGCGGCTGGGCTGCGAGGTGATCGACATGGGCGTGGTCAAGGACCGGCCCGATGCCCTGGAGCTGGCTTTCAAGGAGGCCTCGGCCTGCGCCGACGCGGTGATCACCAGCGGCGGCGTGTCGGTGGGCGAGGCGGATTTCATCAAGCAGATGATGGCCAAGCTCGGCGAGGTGGCGTTCTGGAAAATCGCCATGAAGCCGGGCCGACCGATGGCTTTCGGCCGCATCCGCTCGGATGGTGCAGGTGGTGCCGGCACTTGGCTGTTCGGCCTGCCCGGCAATCCGGTGGCGGTGATGATCACGTTCTACCAGTTCGTGCGGCCGGCGCTGCTCAAGCTGATGGGCATCGATCCGGTGCCCGAGTTTCCGCTTTTCCCGGCGCGCTGCGTCGAGGCGATGAAGAAGGGCCGGGGTCGCACCGAATTCCAGCGCGGCATCCTGTTCCAGGAGCACGGCGAATGGTGCGTGCGGCCGACCGGCGCCCAGGGCTCGGGCGTGTTGAGTTCGATGGCGAAGGCGGACTGTCTGATCGTGCTCGAACCGGCGCGCGACAAAGTCAGTGCCGGCGACACGGTGATGGTCCAGTTGATGAACGGCCTGGTTTGATCCGGCCGGCGACCGATGCAGATTCGGCGCTTATTGAAGGGGGTGTGAAGTGAGCACATTGTTTGTCCGCAAAGTGGCGGTGCTGGGCGCGGGAGTCATGGGGGCGCAGATTGCCGCCCACCTCGCCAACGCCGATATTCCGGTGGTGCTGTTCGATCTGGCGGCGCCCGAAGGCAATCCCGACGGCATCGTCCGGAAGGCGCTCGACGGCCTGAAGAAGCTCAAGCCGGCGCCGTTCGGCGCGGCGGACCGTCCCGGCCTGATCGAGCCGGCGAATTACAACGACGGCCTGGCCAAGCTGGCCGGCTGCGATCTGGTGATCGAGGCGATCGCCGAGAAGTTCGAGTGGAAGGAAGACCTCTACCGCAAGATCGCGCCGCACGTGAAACCGGGCACCCTCATCGCCTCCAACACTTCCGGCCTGTCGATCAACAAGCTGGCCGAGGCGATGCCGGCGGCGCACCGGCCGAATTTCTGCGGCATTCACTTCTTCAACCCGCCGCGCTACATGGCGCTGGTGGAGATCATTCCCTGCGTCACCTCGGACGCGGCCATGCTCGACCAGCTCGAGACCTGGCTGACCAAACGCCTGGGCAAGGGCGTCATCCGCGCGCTCGATACGCCGAACTTCGTCGCCAATCGCGTCGGCGTGGCCTGGCTGCTGATGGTGGCGCACCACACCGAGCGGCTTGGCCTGGCGTTCGACGAGGTGGATGCCTTGACCGGCGCCCGCATCGGCCTGCCGAAATCGGCGACTTTCCGGCTGCTCGACGTGGTGGGCATGGACACCATGGGCCATGTCATCAACACCATGAAGAACGGCTTGCCGAACGATCCGTGGCACCGCTACTACGGCGTGCCGGCCTGGGCGCAGGCGCTGATCGCCAAGGGCGCGATCGGCCAGAAAGTCGGCGTCGGGGTGTATCGGCGCGAGGGCAAGCTGACCAAGGTGCTGGATCTCAAGCTGGGCGATTACCGCGATTCGGCCGGCACGGTGGCGCCCGAGGTCGATGCCATCCTCAAGATCAAGGATCCCGCCGAACGCCTGCGCCAGTTGCGCGCCGCCAGCCATCCGCAGGCGCAACTGCTGTGGGCCGTGCATCGCGACATTTTCCATTACTGCGCGGTGCATCTGGCGGACATCGCCCATTCGGCGCGCGACGTCGATCTGGCAATGCGCTGGGGCTACGGCTGGAGCCGCGGTCCGTTCGAGCTGTGGCAGGCGGCCGGTTGGCGCGAGGTGGCCGCCATGGTCGCCGAGGACATCGCCGCCGGCCAGGCGATGGCCAGCGTGCCGCTGCCGGATTGGGTCGCCAAGGTCGGCGACATGGGCGGCGTGCATGGCGCCGACGGTTCGTGGTCGGCCAGTGCCGGCCGGCGCATCGCCCGCTCGGCGCTGCCGGTCTACGCGCGGCAGCTGGCGCCGGACCGTCTGCTCGGAGAGTCAGCCGTGGCGGGACGCCAGGTATGGGCGAACGAGGGCGTGCGTGTTTGGGTGCGCGACGACGTCGATCCGGGTATCGCCATCCTGTCCATCACCACCAAGATGCATGCGCTCGGTCGCGACGTCATCCTGGGCCTGAGGGAGGCCGTGGCGCTGGCCGAGCGCGATTTCGCCGGCCTGGTGATATGGCACGAGGCGCCGTTCGCGGTCGGCGCCAATCTCAAGGAAGTCGCCGAAGCGGTGGCGGCGGGGCGTTTCGACGAGCTCGACGGCTACGTCGCCGCCTTCCAGCAGGCGGCCATGGCCTTGCGCTATGCCGGCGTGCCGACGGTGGCGGCCGTGCAGGGCATGGCCTTGGGCGGCGGTTGCGAGTTCGCCGTGGCCGCCACGCGCCGCGTCGTCGCCTTCGAGTCCTACATCGGCCTCGTCGAAGCGGGCGTGGGGCTGATTCCGGCCGGCGGCGGGTGCACCTATTTCGCCCGCCGGGCTGCCGCCTTGGCCGCGCAGGCCGCGTATGGCGAGCCTTTCCCCTTCCTGCAGAATCCCTTCATGCTGATCGCCCAGGGCCAGACCTCCGGCTCGGCGCTGGAAGCGCGAGCCATGGGCTTTCTGGAAGCCGCCGACACCATCCTGTTCAATCCGCATGAGCTGCTGTACGTCGCCATCCGCCAGGCGCGCGCCCTGGCCGAAGCGGGTTACGCCCCGCCGGCGCGGCCGAACGCCCTGCCGGTGGCCGGACGCACCGGCATCGCCAATTGCGAGATGGCGCTGGTGAACATGCGCGCCGGCAACCTGATTTCGGATCACGACTATCGCGTCGCCCGGGCGGCGGCGGTGGCGCTGTGCGGCGGCGAGGTCGAGAGCGGCTCGCTGGTCAGCGAGCAATGGCTGCTCGACATCGAGCGGCGCGAGTTCGTTGCGCTGCTGAAAACGCCCGAAACGCAGGCGCGCATCGCCCACATGCTGGAAACCGGCAAGCCCCTGCGCAACTGAGGCGGCCGAACGAGGAGAATGATATGAGCAAGATCGTGCAGGATGCCTACATCGTCGCCGCCACGCGCACGCCGGTGGCGCGGCGCAAGGGTGCTTTCAATCACGTGCGTCCGGACGACATGCTGGCCTACGTGCTGAAGCAGGTCGTCGCCGCCGTGCCCGGCCTCGATGCCCGGGAAATCGGCGACGTGGTGGTCGGCTGCGCCATGCCGGAAGCCGAGCAGGGCATGAACGTCGCGCGCATCGGCGCGCTGCTGGCCGGTTTGCCCGACAGCGTGCCGGCCATCACCGTCAATCGCTTCTGCGCTTCGGGCCTGAATGCCGTGACGATGGCGGCCGACCGCATCCGCCTGGGCGAGTGCGACGTCGCCATCGGCGCCGGCACCGAGTCGATGACCGTCATGGCGCAGATGATGGGCAACAAGTTGGCGGCCAACCCGGCCTTGTTCAACGACGAGAACCGCGCCATTGCCTTCGGCATGGGCATTACCGCCGAAAACGTCGCCGCGCGCTGGCAGGTGACGCGCGAACAGCAGGATGCCTTCGCCGCCGAATCGCACCGCCGCGCCCTGGCCGCCATCGCCGGTGGCCAGTTCAAGGCCGAGATCTCGCCTTACGACGTGCGCGAGCATCTGCCCGACTTGGCCAGCGGCAAGGTGAACATCCGCGAACGCCTGTTCGAGAACGACGAAGGCCCGCGCCCCGGCACCACGGTGGAATCGCTGGCCAAGCTGAAGCCGGTGTTCGCCGCCAAGGGTTCGGTGACCGCCGGCAACGCTTCGCAGATGTCCGACGGCGCGGCGGCCGTGCTGTTGATGAGCGAGGCCGCTGTCAAGCGCTACCAGGTCGAGCCGCTGGCGCGCCTGGTGTCGTACGCCGTGGTGGGCGTACCGCCGGAGATCATGGGCATCGGCCCGATCGAAGCCATTCCGCTTGCCTGCGCACGCGGCGGTGTGTCGATGGCGCAATTGGACTGGATCGAACTGAACGAGGCGTTTGCCGCGCAGTCGCTGGCGGTGATCAAGGATCTCGGCCTCGATCCGGCCAAGGTGAATCCGCTCGGTGGCGCCATCGCGCTCGGCCATCCGCTGGGCGCCACCGGCGCCATCCGCACCGCCACGCTGGCGCACGCCTTCCGGCGCGACCCGCAGCTCAAGTACGGCATGGTGACGATGTGCGTGGGCACCGGCATGGGCGCAGCGGGCATTTTCGAAAGGGTTTGAATTCGCTTGCGCAGGCAACGAAAGCCGATATAATGCGCGCCTCCTGTCGTTTGACGGCAGGACTGGAGTGGTAGTTCAGTTGGTTAGAATACCGGCCTGTCACGCCGGGGGTCGCGGGTTCGAGTCCCGTCCACTCCGCCAACGATCAAAGTGAAAACCCGCACGGTTACTGACCCTGCGGGTTTTTTCATTGCTGCTTGCCCATGTTCTTGGGTCTGGGGCCGTCACTGGACACTGCCAGGCCGCAGTTGCTTTAACTCCTTCTGGTAGGTGTCGTAGTCCGGCTGGTTTGTCGCGGGCTTGTCCCCGGCAGGTTTCTGCACGGATTGCTGTTGACGGATACTCTCGTAAGTATTGCGCTGCCAGTTGGCACAGCCGGCGAGCGCGATACTCGTCATCAGAACGACGGCAAGTCTGTTCATCGTGTTCATGGTTGATCGGAATCAGGTTCTTTGCGATATTGACGACAGGCTGGGAAGGCGCTGGGGGCTATCCGGCGCAAGCGCAAGGAGTTGCGCTTGACCTTCGAGGTCTGCTCTTACGAATGTTAAACACCTCATGCTCGAACTCAAAGACATCGACCTGACGACCGATCCTGCCGCGGCCAGTTACGTCAAGGCGGAAGTCGTGACCGTGGCGTTCGCTCGCCAGGACGGCGAATTGCTCAGTCTGGAAGGCCCGAATCGATACCGGGTCGGCGATGCCCTGGTTACCGGGTTGACGGGTAGCCGCTGGAGCGTGTCGCGCCAGCGCTTTGACCTGAAGTACGAAGCGGTGCCGCCCACCCGGAATGGCGAAGACGGCCGCTATGCGGCCAAGCCGATACCGGTGCTCGCCAAGCGGATCGATGAGCCATTTGCCGCGGCCCGATCGGCGGGCGGCGATACCCTGCGCGGCAATGCGGGGGATTGGCTGCTGCAGTATGCGCCCGGAGACTTCGGCATTGCCGACCAATCCCGATTTGCGCAGGTATATCGGAAGTTGGGTTAGCTCGGCGCCCGACGCCGCCGCGTCGCGGGTGGCCGTCGTGGCGCTTCCGGTGGCGCGTCGCGCCTCGGCTTCCTGGGCAGCCGGCGCTATTTCTTGGCGACGAGCTTGCCAGCCGCTTTCGAGATCAGCCTGGCGATGACTTCCACGCGCGAGACCCTGAAGTGCTCGACCAAGGCGTCGAGTTGGTCGGCGACGCTCCGGTCCAGCACCAGTTCGACGCGCTTGGCGCCCGCTTCGGTTCTTCGGCGCCGGCTTTCGCTTGCCCGGACCGTGGGCGGAATGGGGTTCGGCAAACGGGGCCGCCCGCGCCGCGACAGGCCCGGCAGAAAAGGCTGTTGCGATTCCGGAAGAGCGGGGGCTTTCTTGGCCGGCGCTCGTTTGCCCGGCTTGGGGCGCTTCGGCTGGTCGGGCTTGGCCTGTTCAGTAGCATCCGGGCGCACAAATAAATCGGTCTCGAGCGATAACTGCTTGGATTGGGTTTTGCTGCTCATCAGTCGTCTGTTTGGGTAATTTGTGAATCCGGTTGCCAATATAATCGAAATCGCGCCCCGGGTTAAGCGGGAAAACCCGGGCACCTATCAATTGACGCTGCGGGTCGCGCGCGCCGTGCGCGTCCGGATCGGCCGCCTGGGGGAATTCAGCTTTCCGGCCGGGCGCTACGTCTACACCGGCAGCGCCCGGCGCAATCTCGAAGCGCGTATTGCCCGGCATTTGCGCCGCGACAAGGCGATGCATTGGCACATCGACTGGCTGCTGTCGGCGCCCGGCGTCGAGGTGGTCGGCGTGCGGCGTTCCCGGCTGGCGGAGTGCGTCCTTAACCGATGCGCCGGCGGCCGGGTGCTGGTCGCCGGGTTCGGGGCGTCGGACTGCCGCATGGGTTGCGGCAGCCACTTGCGCTACCTGGGCGACGAAAGTCAGTCGCGGCGGACCGCCGCCGGTCCGGCGGGTACGGCTCAGCCGAGCAGATCGAGTATCGACAGCAGCAAGCGGATGACGCCGGCCATGGCCAGCGCCACGCCCACCGACAGGGCGACCGAAAAGAAGGCCTCGCGGCGGCCCAGAACGCGCAGCATGACGGCGAAGGTCGAGACGCAGGGAACGTAGAAGGTGAGGAAGATCAGAAAAGTGACGATTTGCACCCAGTCGAGCATGGTTCCGATCTCCTGGCTGCCCAGCGCCTGGTAGATCATCAGCAGCGAAAGCTCCTTGCGCAATACGCCGAACAGGATAGGCACGCCGAGCACGACCGGCAGGCCGAGCCACCAACTGGTGATGGGCGCGAGGGCGGCGTTGATGAAGGCATCGGCGCCCCAGTGCTGGAGCAGCGCCAGCACGACGCTGCCGACCACCAGCAGCGGCGTGACGATGGTGACGATATCGCTGGTGCGCGCCCAGGTGTCGCGCCAGATCGCCCGCCAGGAAGGCACCGCGTAGGGGGGGATTTCCTGGATCATGCCGGGGGCGGCTTCGGCGTAGCGGCTGGCGAGGATCTTGCCGAGGAGGGCGATGACTACCAGCGTCAACATGAAGATGGCGAAGACGCCGAAGCCGCCAAGGTACTTGCCGCCCAGCGCCAGGATAATGGCCGAGCGCGCCGAGCAGGGCACGAAAGTGATCAGCAGCGCCGCGATCACGCGGTCGCGGCCGCTGGCGGTGGCCGCGGCGGCGGAGATGGCTGGCACATTGCAGCCCAGGCCGATCAGGAAAGGGACGGCGATGCCGCCGTGCAGGCCGATGTGGTGGAAGCCGCGATCGACCACGAAAGCGACCCGATGCATGATGCCGGCCTGTTCGAGCGCGACCAGCAGGACGACCAGCGGGATCATGTAAGGCACGACGATGCCGACGAGGCCGATCAGGCCATCGACGACGGCGTGGGCGACGATGCCGGCGGTCGAGGCGGGTTGCCACGACTGACTCCACTCGACCAGGCGGGCCGAAGTCAGGCCGTCGAGGAAAGCGCTGACCTCGAAGGTGAAGAACAGCACCAGGGCGAACACCGCCAGGCTGCCGAGCAGGCCCCAGCGCGGGTGCAGGAACAGTTCGTCGAGCCAGCGCTTCCAGCCCGCTTCGGTCGGCCCGGTCGGGCTGCTGACGCTTTCGAGCAGAACGGCGGCGCGATGATGGCGGTCGGCGTGCAATTCGTCCGACAGCGGGCGCGGCAACTGCGCTTCCGCGGCCGTGCGCGCGGCCGCCACCGCCGGCAGCAAATCGGGAAAATGGCTGCCCAGCTCGTGCAGGAAGTAGTCGTCGTTTTCCGCCAGCTGGCACAGCAGCAGCGGATGGGGTACCCGGAACGCCTCGGCGATTTCCGGGCGGACGGTGATTTCGTTCAAGCGCCGCAGGCTGGCGACCAGATGCGGGCTGGGCGGTTGCGGCAGCGGGCAGGTGCGCTGGCGGGCGGCCTGGACGGCGGCGTCGAACAGCGGCCGGATGCCCTTGCCCATGTGGGCAACCGTGGGCACCACCGGTACGCCCAGTTTTTCGCTCAGCGCCCGGATGTTGATGAAAATGCCTTTTGCGCGCGCTTCGTCCATGCGGTTGAGGGCGATCACCATCGGCCGGCCCAGCAGGGAAAGTTCCATCGCGAGTTCAAGGTCGCGCTCGAGCATGGTGGCATCCGCCACCTGGATCAGCACGTCGGGCGCCGGGAAGGCGGCGGACGGCTGTTCCGACTCGTGACGGGCGATTGCCGGCCAGCGGTCGCCCCACAGCAGGTACATCAGCACGACCCGGTCGTGTTCGCGCAGGTGATGCAGGGTTTCGATGTCGGGCAGGTCGACCAGCGAAATCTGGTCGAGGCCGACGTCGACCAGGCACTCCTGGTAAGCGCCGCCCACGCCGGCGAGGCGCTCATGATGGACGGCGGGGCTCGAGGCGGCCTGGAAAATGCTGCTTTTGCCGGTCCGGCGGCGGCCGACCAAGGCTACCCGGGGGCGTCGCGATCCGCGCAACAGCGGACCTTGCAGGGGAATCGTGGCGATCGTCGGCATGGCGCCGGAGTGTACCAGCCGGCGCGCGGCCGCCGGTCAGCCCGCTGGGCCGGCCTGGCGTTCCAGCAGGAAGGGAATCAGCGTTTCGGGCGGCAGCGGCCGGCAATAGTGGTAGCCCTGGATGGTGTCGCAGCCGAGCGCCTTCATGTGTTCGAACTGCTCGCGCGTTTCGATGCCTTCGGCCACCAGGTCGAGGCCAAGCTTGTGGCCGAGCACGATGGTGGCGGAACAGATGGCCGCGCCTTTCTCGTCGTCGACGGCGTCGCGGGTGAAGCCGCGGTCGAGCTTGAGGCGGTTGATCGGCAACTGTTTCAGATAGGCGAGGGAGGAATAACCGGTGCCGAAGTCGTCGATGGCCAGCACGATGCCGATGTCGCTGAGCCGGCGCAGAATGTCGATGGTGCCTTCCGGGTTCAGCATGGCCGTGTTTTCGGTGATCTCCAGTTCGAGCTCGCCAGGCGCGAGTTCGTAACAGGCCAGCGCGCCGCGCACGATCGAAGGCAGTGCTTCTTCGCGCAGTTGTTGGGCGGACAGGTTGACGGCGATGCGGATGCCGCGGATGCCGTGGTCCTTGAAAACGCGCAGCTGCCGGCAGGCTTCCCAGATCACCCAATCGCCCAGCGGCTGGATCATGCCGGTGTCCTCGGCCACGGGGATGAAACGGGCCGGCGAGATGGCCCCCCACTTCGGATGCGTCCAGCGCAACAGGGCTTCGAGGCCGATGACGCGGTCGTCGCGCAGGCTGAGCTGCGGCTGGAACTCGAGGCGGAACTGCGCGGTGGTCTGGCTCATGCTTTCGAGCGCCTGGCGCATGGCCGTTTCGAGCTTCAAGCGCTCCATGGCCGCTGCGTTCATGCTCGGCGCGAAGAAGCGGAAGTTGTCGCGGCCGGCCGCCTTGGCGTGGTACATGGCCGCGTCGGCGTTGCGGATCAGGACATCGACCGTGTCGCCATCGGCCGGGAACAGGCTGATGCCGATGCTCGGCGTGGAATAGAGCGAATGTTCGCCGATGCGGTAAAGCTCGGCCAGGCTGCGCCGCAGCTTGCTGGCGATGCCGGTTACCGCCATGGCATCGCCGACGTTGGGCAGCACGACGAGAAACTCGTCACCACCGAGGCGGGCGGCGACATCGCTGGCGCGGATGCCGCCGGTCAGCCGCTTGGCCATATCCACCAGCAGGCGGTCGCCGACATGGTGGCCGAGGGTATCGTTGATGTCCTTGAAGCGGTCGAGGTCGATCAGCAGGATGGCGACCATTTCGTTGTCGCGCCGCGCGCCCGCCAGCAGCCGTTCCAGCTGGACCTGCAGGGCATAGCGATTGAGCAGGCCGGTCAGCGAGTCGTGATGGGCCATGTAGGACAGCCGTTCCGCCGTGGCGCGTTCCGACGCCGGGTCCATGTAGGTGGCGACATGGTGCGCGATCTCGCCCAACTCGTCGCAAACGGTGGTGATGGTCACCTGCGTCGGGTAGGTGGTGCCGTCGGGGCGGGCGTTCCAGAATTCGCCGCGCCAGACGCCGTGTTCGACCAGCGCGCGCCACATCAAGGCGTACTGGTCGATCGGCGTCTGTCCGGAGGCCAGCACGCGCGGATTCAGTCCGAGCACTTCCTCTTCGCTGCGGCCGGTCATTTTCGCGAAGGCGGCGTTGGTGGCGACGATGCGGTTGTCGCGGTCGGTGATCATCACCGCTTCGCTGGTTTGCTGGAACACCCGGCGCAGCAGCGCTGCCTGGTCGCGCGGGGCGATGTCGCCGAGCGGAATCGCTGTCTCGGGGGCGGGCTGGTTTTTCGGCGGAGTCCGGCGCATCGAGGGCATTGGGCGGGCGCCTGGTGGGTGGTCGAGGAGTCGCGTAGGCGTCGAGCATTATGTCCCGACCATAATGCGTGCGTCCAGCGTCGCCATTCAGGGACGCAAACGGAAGGTCACGGGCAGGATCACCTCGCGCCGATCGGCGCCGACCAGGCGCCCCATCGCGCGGGCCGCGCGTACCGCCGCCTGGTCGAGAAGGGCGTGGCCGCTGCTGGCGGCGACTGTGGCATCGATGACCCCGCCGTCCGGCGCCAGCGTCAGCAGTAGCCTGACTTCGCCTTCCAGGCCCAGCGCGACCGCTTCGGGCGGGTAATAGAGATGCTCGGCAAGCTGGCGGCGTGCCGCCGCCACTGACTTTCGGCCGGCGGCCCCGGTGGGCGAAGTTCGCGGCGAGGGCGGCGGCGCCGTCGTCCCCGGCGTGTCGGCCGCGGCCAGCGTGTCCTTGAGCACGGTATCGGCGGGTATCGATAAGCGCGCCTCGAGGAGCGCCGGCGTCGCCCCCGGCGCTGGCGGCAAGACCTGGCGCGGGCCGAACAGCGCGCCGCCGCCCAGCAGCAGTCCGTGCAGGAACAAGGAGGCGACATAAGCGAACAACAGACGGCGGGACGGCATAATAGGCAGCCATTTTGCAACAGGGATGCGTGATTTGAAGCGGACGTTGATGATCGGAATGTGGTCGGCGACGCTGGCCGCCGGTGCGGCGGCGCCGGCCTGGGCAGCCTTGCCCGATCCTGTCGCCTTTGGCGTGGCGGTCGAGTTGGGCAAGGTCGAGGCCGCGCGCGGCTGGCTGGACGAGGGTTTGCCTCCCGACGCCGAGGCCGATCGCATCGGCAGCGGACTGATGATCGGCGCCTGGGAAGGCAACATTGCCATGATGGAGCTTTTCCTGTCGCGCGGCGCCGACATCCACCATGTCAATCGGCACGGCGAGCAAGCCTTGCAACTGGCCGCCTGGCGCGGCCAGATCGAGTCGGTGCGCTGGTTGCTCGACCACGGCGCCAGCGTCAGCCGTGCCGGCCGGGCCTGGAGCGCGCTGCATTATGCCGTGTTCGCCGGTCACGATGCGGTCGCCCGGCTGCTGATGGCGCGCGGTGCCGACATCAACGCCCGGGCGCCGAACGACGCGACCGTGCTGATGATGGCGGCGCGGGAAGGGCGCGAGGACATGGCCCGGGTGCTGGTCGCGGCGGGCGCCGACACGCGCTTGAAGAACGATCGTGGCGATACCGCTTTTTCCTGGGCCATGCGCAACGGCAATCTGCGCATTGCCAGCCTGGTGTCGCCGCCCGAGGAATTTGCCGAAGCCGTCAAGGCGCCCCCGGAACGGTACGTCCCGCCCAGAAAGTCGGTGCCGGCGCCTTCCGAGATCACCCGTTTGCTGAAGCAGCTGCGCGAGGCGGAAGCCGCCGGACAACCGACCGAAGCCCTGCGCCAGGCGCTGATGGGCGCCATCGACAAGTTCCGGCGGGAAGCCAAGCCGGCCGACAAGGCGGGTCTTGCGGGGGCCAAAGTCAGCCGTGGCAAGGCGCTGATGATCACCGCCAGCCGTTCGGGCGGCGGCGAGCGTGCCGAAGTGGTGACCGCCACCCCGGCGCGCATGGATTGGGACTATCAGGAATCCCGGCTCGGCGAGCTGACCGAAAAGATGCGCCAGCTCGACGAAGCGGAAAAGGCCGGCCGCCCGAAGGCGGAACTGGTGAGGCTCCGCCGGGAGGTCCAGGAGGCCTACCGGCGGATGAAAGGCGACTAGGTCTTAGACCTCGGCGAGCGCCTGGTCGAGGTCGGCCTTGATGTCGTCGATGTGCTCGAGGCCGATCGATAGCCGCACCATATCCACGCTGACGCCGGCCTTGGCCATTTCGTCCGGTCCGAGTTGGCGATGCGTGGTGCTGGCCGGATGGCATGCCAGCGACTTGGCGTCGCCGATGTTCACCAGGGGCGTGATCAGCTTCAGCGCATCCTGGAACTTCGCGCCGCCGGCCATGCCGCCCTTGACGCCGAACGACAGGATGCCCGAGGCGCGCCCGCCCATGTACTTCTTCGCCAGCGCATGCTCGGCATGGTCGGCCAGGCCGGCGTAGCGCACCCAGCCCACTTTCGGATGGTTCTTGAGGAACTGCGCGACCGCCAGCGTGTTGTCGCAGATGCGGTCCATGCGCACCGGCAGCGTCTCGATGCCTTGCAGGATCAGGAAGCTGTTGAATGGCGAGATCGCCGCGCCCATGTTGCGCAGGGGCACGACGCGCGCGCGGCCGATGTAGGCGGCCGGGCCGAGCGCTTCGGTATAGACGACGCCGTGGTAGGACACGTCCGGTTCGTTCAGGCGCTTGAACTTGGCCTTGTGCTCGGCCCAGGGGAACTTGCCCGAGTCGACGATGGCGCCGCCGATGCTGGTGCCGTGGCCGCCGAGGTACTTGGTCAGCGCATGGACGACGATGTCGGCGCCGTGCTCGAAGGGCCGGCAGAGGTAGGGCGTCGGCACGGTGTTGTCGATGATCAGCGGCACGCCGGCAGCGTGGGCGATGTCGGCCAGCGCCTGGATGTCCACCACGTTGCCGAGCGGGTTGCCGATCGACTCGCAGAAGATGGCCTTGGTGCGCGCGTCGATCAGCGGCTTGAACGAGGCCGGATCGCGGTAGTCGGCGAAGCGGACCTGGATGCCGTATTGCGGCAGGGTGTGCGCGAACAGGTTGTAGGTGCCGCCGTAGAGCGTGCCGACCGAGACGATGTTGTCGCCGGCCTCGGCGATGGTCTGGATCGCGTAAGTGATGGCCGACATGCCCGAGGCCACGGCCAGCGCCCCCACGCCACCCTCCATCGCCGCCAGCCGCTGCTCCAGCACGGCCGTCGTCGGGTTCATGATTCGCGTGTAGATGTTCCCCGCCACCTTCAGGTCGAACAGGTCGGCGCCGTGCTGCGTGTCGTCGAAAGCGTACGACGTGGTCTGGTAGATCGGCACCGCCACGGCCTTGGTGGTCGGATCGGGCGAATAGCCGCCATGCACTGCCAGCGTTTCTAGTTTCATGTGTTTTCCTTATGGGCGGGTAACTGGCCGTTATTCTGGCACGGTTGGCTGGCGAGAGGCGGGGAGATTCTTCATTCGCCGCCAAAGCGTCGTTCGGCTGATGCCAAGGCGTTCGGCGGCGATCTGCCTGTTGCCGCCGCTGGCTTGCAGCGCGGCTGCCAGATCCCCGGTTTCCGGCGCGCCATCGCCCGGTGTTTCGATGGCGCGCTTGGCAGTGCCGAGCGGCGTGGCGCCCTGGGGCGTGCCGTCGGCGGCGAAGATTTCGGGGAATTCGAGGCGCATGCCCGTGTAGTCGATGTCGTTCACCATGCGGTAGTCGGACAGAAACACCGCCAGGCGCTCGGCGATATTTTCCAGCTCGCGCACATTGCCCGGCCAGGCGTAGGCCCGCAGTATCGGCAGGACGGGCGCCACGGCCTGGTCGACCGGCAGGCTGACGCCGAGACGTTGCAAGGCGCCGTACAGCAGTTTGAGGACGAGCATGGCGACGTCTTCGGGACGTTCGCGCAAGGGCGGCAGCCACAGGTGAAGGATGTTGAGGCGGTAGTAAAGATCGCTGCGGAAATGACCGCTGGCGATCCTGTCGCCGAGCGCCTGGTGCGTCGCCGCGACCACCCTGACATCGACGGGAATGGGCTGCGTGCTGCCGAGCCGCGTCACCTCCTTTTCCTGCAACACCCTGAGCAGGCGCGATTGGAGCGAAACCGGCATGTCGCCGATTTCGTCGAGAAAGATGCTGCCCTTGTGGGCGGCTTCGAACAAGCCGAACTTTCCGCCTTTGCGCGAGCCGGTGAACGCGCCTTCTTCATGGCCGAACAATTCGCTTTCGAGCAACTGTTCGGGAAAAGCCGCGCAGTTGATCGCCACGAACGGGCCGTTGCGGCGCGCACTGGCGTTATGGATGGCCTGCGCAAACAGTTCCTTGCCCGTGCCGCTTTCACCGGTGATCAGCACGGTGGCGTCCGTGCGGGCGTAACGTTCCGCCGCGCGCCGGGCGGCGACGAAGGACGGGCTGCTCCCCAGCAGATGGTCGAAGTGATAGCGGGCCGCCAGTTGCCGCGAGCGGCGCTGGCTGCGGATCGACAGGTCGGATCGCTGAATCGTGCGCGCATCTTGAAGCGTGAGGACCGCGCCGGTGCATCGTCCTTGCTCCTGGATCGGAACGCGGTTGGCGACGCAGGTGATGGGGCCGATTTGAACGACTTGTTCCGATTCGGCTTGGCCGGTGGCGAGCACCTGATTCAAGTCGATTCCCGGCACCAGATTCCGCACGTCGCTGCCCACGGCGTCGGTCGCACCAAGATCGAGCATGCGCGCCATGGCCTGATTGATCGCAATGACTTTGCCATCGACGCCGACCGCCAGGATCGCCTCGCGCAAATGGTGCAGGACGCCGTTGAGTTGATCGAACCGGGCCGCCTCCAGGCTCGATACCCGGGCAATTTCGATGGCGCCCTCGATGGCCTGGCGAACCGCCGAGACGCTGTAAATGAGCACGCCGCGCATGGCGTTCTGCTCCGCCAGTTCGTTGATCAGGCTCGAGCCGACCACCACGCCGTAGCCATCGCTTGCCAGGGCCCTGACCAGATAGGTTGCGTCTTCGATAGTGTTGTAGGTGTGCTGGGTGATCTCGAGTCTGAGCAGCCCCTTGATGGCCTCCAGTTCCGGGATCGGTTCGCGGTAGGTGACCATCGCCACGCGCGAAGAAATGCTGCCGGCTTTGCGCAAGGCCTGGAGCACGTCGAAGCCGCCGACATTGATCGTGACGACGGGCAGGCTGATGTTGCTGCGCAGGCAAGTGGCGTTCGCGCCGGCGGAAACGATCACGTCGGCTTCGCCATCCCGTTCGAGTTGCCGGGCTTTCTCCAGCGCCTCGTCAAACACCACGTCGAAAACATCGATGGTGGCGCGATGCGCGAATTCATCGATGACTTCGGGTACGAGGCGGCTCAAGGCCTTATAGCTGATGACGCATATTCTGGGTCGCCTGGCGTTGGGAAAGGCATCCATGTGCAATAAAGGTTTCGGTATGTTTCAATGAAACGCAGCATACCTTGAAATGTTTCATTTGTTGAAACATGGTTCATCAAGTGCGATGCCGATGAAATCTCAAGTGATTGAATATAGGCAACTAGGCAGAATAGACACCTTCAGGCAAGGAGTTTGCTCATCGGCAAAGCCAGGCCATCCGCTTATCTCGAAAGGCAATTCATGAAGTCACTGGAGCGCATCCTCGTACTTGATTTGACGCACATGTTGTCGGGGCCTTACGGAGCGATGCTGTTGACCGACCTCGGTGCCCGGACCATCAAGGTCGAGCCGCCCGGCAAGGGCGAAGGCACTCGGCAACTTCTCGCTTCCAGCCCGAGCTACTCGAAACAAGGCATGGGGGCTTATTACCTGACCTTGAACAGGAACAAGGAAAGCGTCTGCATCGATCTCAAGTCCGAAGCCGGTCGCGCCGTGTTCTACGATCTGGTGCGCAAGGCCGACGTGGTGATCGACAACTTCAGCGCAGGCGTTCCGGCGCGCCTGGGGATCGATCATGCCGCGCTGTCGGTCATCAATCCCCGGATCGTCACGTGCTCGGTCACGGGATTCGGCGAGACCGGACCGCATACCGATCGTCCCGCCTTCGATCAGGTGGTGCAGGGCATGGGCGGGGGCATGTCCATTACCGGGTATGAAGGCGGCGAGCCGCTGCGTGCCGGCATTCCGATCGGAGATCTGGGCGGGGGCGTTTTCGGCGCCTTGGGAATCCTGGCGGCCTTGCTGGCGAGGGAACACACCGGCGTCGGTCAGCACGTCGACATTTCGATGCTCGACGTCCAGATTTCCCTTCTCAACTACATGGCGACCATGTACTTGATGTCGGGCGACATTCCGGAGCCCCTGGGCAACGGGCATTTCGTGCATGTGCCTTACAACTCGTTCAAGACCCGGACCGGCTACATCATCATCGCCTGCATCGGCGATGCCTTCTTCGAGAAGCTGCTCGAGGTCATTCCCCGGGAAGAACTGCGGCAGGAGCGCTATCGGACTCAGCCGGGGCGCTTTCCGGACCGGGCCCTCATCAACGCCATCGTTCAGGAAACGCTGCTCACGGATACCGCCGAGAACTGGCTCGCCAAGCTGCGGGCCGCCCGCATTCCGTGCGCGCCCGTGAACAACCTGGCCCAGGCGCTCAACGACAGCCAGATTCTCGCTCGCGACATGGTCGTGGACGTCGCGCTGCCATCGGGGGAAACGGTGAAGATGCCGGGCAATCCGGTGAAGCTGTCGGACGACGATAAGCAGGACTTCCGCGCGCCGCCCTTGCTCGGCGAGCATACCGATGCGGTGCTGGCGGAATTGCTCGGCTATGGTCCGGAGCGGGTTGCGAGTCTCCGCGGCCAGGGCGTCATCCAGTAGTCGATCGTCATCGGACAGTGGAAATGCGGCATTGCCAAGGAGGGACATGAACATGAACGACAGCCGTTCAAGCCGTTATCGGCTGGGGGTGGACGTCGGTGGAACCTTTACCGATCTGCTTCTGATCGACGAGTCGACAGGCGCGACTTATTCGGCCAAGGTGCCCTCGACGCCGGAAGACTCGTCGCTCGGCGTGATCAACGGCATTACCAAGGTTTGCGCCGAAAACGGCATCGATCCCGCCAGCATCGGCCACGTCATGCATGGCACGACCGTCGCCACCAATGCCGTGCTGACCGGCTCCGGCGCCCGGGTGGGCCTGGTGACCACCAAGGGCTACCGGCAGGTGCTCCAGATCGCCCGCTCCTATGTGCCGGGAGGGCTGGGCGGCTGGGTCATCTTCAACAAGCGGCCACCGCTGGCGCCGCTCGACCTGACCATCGAGGCCGACGAGCGCATGGATGCGCTCGGCAATCCGGTGGAGGGTCTCGACGAGGCGAGCCTGCGAAGCCGGCTGGCCGGCTTGCGCGACAAGGGTATCGAGGCGCTCACGGTATCGTTGATCAATGCTTATGCCAGCGGCGCCCACGAGCGGCGCGTGCGGGAAATCGCCAGCGAGGTCCTACCCGGCATACCGGTATCGATATCGTCGGAAGTGATTCCGGAGATGTACGAGTACGAACGGACGGAAACGACCGTGGTGAACTCCTACATCCGGCCCGTGGTGTCCCGTTACATCGAGCGGCTGAACAAGGAACTCGTCGCCAGGATGCCGGGGGTCGAATTGCATGTGCTGCGGTCGGACGGCGGATTGGCGACGGCAAGTTCGGCGCGCAGCAATCCGGTGAACCTGCTCATGAGCGGTCCTGCCGGCGGCGTGACCGGAGCGCAATGGATTTCCCGACAGTCGGGTTTCCGGAATCTGCTGACATTCGACATGGGCGGCACCTCGACCGACGTCGCCCTGATCCAGGACGGTATCGCGCAAACCCGCCGCGAGACCCGGGTCGCCGACGTCACGGTGCGCGCGCCGTCCATCGACGTGCGCACCGTCGGCGCGGGCGGCGGCTCGATCGCCTACGTGCCGGAGTTGACCAAAGCCCTGCGCGTCGGGCCGCAGAGCGCCGGTGCTGCGCCGGGACCGGCCGCGTACGGCAAGGGCGGCGACAAGCCGACCGTGACGGATGCCAACGTGGTGCTCGGCTATCTGCCTTCGGACTCCCGGCTGGGCGGCGACATGCGCATCGACCGGTCGCTTGCCGAGCGCGCCGTCCAGACCATCGCCGATGCCTTGGGCAAGCCGCTCGAGGAAGCCGCCGAGGGCATCGTCAACATCGTCAATGAGAACATGTTCGGCGCCCTGCGCCTGGTGTCGATCGAGCAGGGCTACGATCCTCGCGATTTCGCGCTGGTGGCGTTTGGCGGCGCCGGACCGCTTCATGCGAACGCCCTGGGTAGATTGATGGGGTCCTGGCCGGTCATCATCCCGCCGGCGCCGGGCGTGTTGTGCGCCTATGGCGATGCCACCACGCGGCTGCGCGATGAGGCGTCGCGGACGTTCATCCGCCGTCTTGGCGACACTTCCGATGCCGAGGTTCTCGGCATGCTCGATACCCTGGCGACCACGGCCGGCAAGTCGCTGGTGGCCGCCGGCGTACCGGCCAGGGCGCAGGAGACGCTTTTCCAGATCGATCTCCGCTACCGGGGCCAGGGCATGCACCTGACCGTGGTGGTCGATCGCCGGCAGTTCCTCGAAGGCGGGTTGAAGGAAATCGCGCGATTGTTCGACGAAAAGCACGCGCAGATGTTTACCTTCACCCTGGATGCGCCGCACGAACTGGTGAACCTGCGGTGCGTCGCACAGGGTCCGGAGCCGACCGTGCGCGCCGAATCCTTGCCGCATGGCGGCGACGATCCAGGGGCCGCGGAGGTGGGCGAGACCACGCTCCATGTCGACGGCCGGGACTGGTCGGCCAAAGTGTTCGATCGCGGGCGGCTGGCCGTCGGCAACCAGGTGGTCGGCCCGGCGGTCGTCATGCAGATGGATACCACGACGCTCATCCTGCCGGGGCATCGCGGCGAGGTCGATGCCGTCGGCAACCTGCTGATCCGTCCCATTCCCTGAAATCCCGGCGCCACGCCATCGACACAGCGAGTAAATGCCATGCCTGCCAAGATCATCGAGAAGCATCCCCGGCCCTTCCAGCGTGTCCAGGTCGACTCGATCACCCTGGACATCATCGAAAACGCGCTGCGCAATGCGCGGGCGGAAATGGATGCCGTGTTGTTCCGAACGGCGATGTCGCCCGGCATACGCGAGCAGCACGACGCCTTTCCCATGATCGCCAACCACGAAGGCAAGATGGTCGTCGGTCAGTTCGGCTCGTTCATCCACGGCTTCAAGGAAGGCTATGACGGAACGATCGAGGAGGGCGACGTCTTCCTGACCAACGATCCCTATTCCTGCAACGGCGCCGTCAGCCATCTCAACGACTGGCTGGTGATGATGCCGATCTTTCACGATGGGCGCATCGTCGGCTGGGCGGCGATGTTCGGGCACATGACCGACATCGGCGGCAAGGTTCCCGGCAGCCTGCCCACCGATGCCCGCCAGATTTTCGAGGAGGGCATCCAGATCCCGCCGGTGAAGATTTTCCGGGCCGGCGAGCTGAATCGGGAAATCCTCGAACTGCTGGTGCGCAACTCGCGGGTGCCGGAGTGGAACCGCTCCGACTTCAACGCGGTGGTCGCCGCCTGCCGGCTGGCGGAACGGCGCCTTCACGAAATGATCGCCCGGTTCGGCGTCGATACCGTCGCCTCGGCGATGCAGGACATGCTGGATCGCAATCGGCGCGCCATGGGCGCCATCATCAAGATGGTGATCCGGGAAGAAAAGACTTACTTCGAGGACTTCATCGACGACGACGGCATGGGCATGGGGCCCTACAAGGTGGCCTGCTCGCTCTGGCGGGAAGGCGAGATCGCCAGGTTCGACTTCACCGGTACCGACCCCCAATCCCTGTCGTCGGTCAATTTCCTGCTCAACGAGGAAATGTTCAAGATGTTCCTCGGGGCATTCCTCATCAATCTCTTCGACCCGCAGATTCTTTTCAACGACGGCTTTTACGATCTGATCGATGTGTATATTCCCGAACGGACGATTCTCAAGCCCCGGCGTCCTGCGGCGCTATCGTGCCGGACGCACCTGCTGGGGCGCATTTTCGACATCATGGGCGGCCTGCTCGGGCAAGGTGCGCCGGAAGCGGCCAACGCCGCGGGGTTTTCCGACAGCCCGCACATCATGTATTCCGGATATGACCGCAAGGGCGAATGGTTCCAGCTTTTCCAGATCGGCTTCGGCGGCATTCCCGGCCGCCCGGTGGGCGACGGCCCCGACGGCCATTCGCTCTGGCCGGCATTCACCAACGTGCCCAACGAATACATCGAGAGCTACTTTCCCCTGCGGATCGTCGAATACACCTCCATCGCCGACTCCGGCGGGCCGGGCCTGCATCGCGGCGGCAACGGCGTGTCGGTGGCGTACCAGTTTCTCGAGCCCGGGGAGATATCGATCCACGACGATCGCTGGCTGACCTATCCCTGGGGCGTCAACGGCGGCCTGCCGGGAGCGCGGTCGTCCAAGCTGCTTCGGCGCGCCGATGGCAGCGAGGCATGGCTGCCGGCGAAATGCGACAGGGTGAAAGTCGCCGCCGGCGATATCCTCTATTTCAACACCTGGGGGGGCGGTGGCTGGGGCGATCCGCTCAAGCGTTCTCCGGCGCTGGTGGCGCGCGACATCGCGTGCGGCCTGGTGACGCCCGTGGGCGCGCGACGCTATGGCGTGGTCGTCCGGGAGGATCGCTCGGTGGATGCCGAGGCTACCGAAGCGCTGCGCCGGACCATGACGGATGCGCGCCCCGAGCGGACCCTGTTCAATCGCGGGGGCAGCGTCGACGCCTTGAAGGCGCGATGCTTGGCAGAGACGCATTTGCCGCCGCCGCGATCGCCGGAATTCGTCCGGGAGGCGGCGTAGCGCCATGACTGACTTTGTCGCCGTCAACGAAGTGGGGCCACGCGACGGCCTGCAGAATCAGCGGGTCGCGGTGGATCTCGCCGGCAAGCTGCGATTGATCGATGCGCTGGTCGACGCCGGCTTGCGCTCCATCGAGGCGACCAGTTTCGTGTCGCCCAAGGCCGTGCCGCAAATGGCCGACGCCGATGTGCTCTTCCCGCGCTTGCCGGCGCGTTCGACGGTGGCGTACAGCGCCCTGGTGCCGAATGCCCGCGGTCTGGAGCGCGCTGCGGCGGCGGGCGTCGGCGAGGTGGCGCTGGTGCTGTCGGCGACCGAGACCATGAATCGAAAGAACATCAATCTCGGCCTGGACCAGGCGGTGGACGTTTGCGTGGAAACCCTGAAATCCGCGCGAGCCTTGGGCATCAGGACCAAGGCGTATCTGGCCGTCGCCTTCGAATGCCCCTTCGAAGGCCCGACGCCGGCGGAGCGGGTCATGGCGCTGGGGGAGAGGATGCTCGAGGCCGGCGCCGGCGAGATCGTGGTGGCCGACACCATCGGCGCGGCGGCGCCTTCGGCGGTAGCCGCGTTGTTTCGCCGCTGCATGGCCGCGTGGCGCGGCACGCCGGTGTCGGCGCACTTCCACGACACGCGGGCGATGGCGATCGCCAATGCCTGGGCGGCGCTGGAGCAGGGCGTGCGGAAGTTCGATGCCAGCATCGGCGGTCTCGGCGGCTGTCCGTTCGCTCCTGGCGCCGCCGGCAACCTGGCGACGGAAGATCTGGTGCTGATGCTGGAGCAATGCGGTTACCACACCGGGGTCGATGTCGGTCGCTTGCGCCGCGCGGCGGCCATCGCCGGGGAATTGGTCGGCCACCCGGTCGGCGGCCGCAGCAGCGCCTGGCTCGCGGCGCAGGAACGCCGCGCGGCTGGATGACGACCGTGACCACGCTCCCGAATCAGACCTTGGGCATGGGTCGGCGCCCGGCGCTGATCATCGTCGACGCCATGCTGGGCTTCACCGATCCGGCGTCGCCGCTCGGCGCGGATTGCAACGACGAAATCGCGGCCATTCGACAGCTGCTGGATGCGTTCCGCAGCAAAGGCGCCCCGATCATATTCACGACCAACACCTACGCCCACGAGAACGAAGCAAGGGTGTTTCGGCGCAAACTGCCGGTCCTCAATCATCTGCGCAGCGGCGGTCCATGGTCCTCGATCGACCCGCGCGTGTCGCCTCTGCCGGGCGAGCGGATCATCAACAAGACGCTGCCCAGCGCTTTCTTCGACACCTCCCTGCGTTGGGAACTGGCCTGCGCCGACGTCGACACGGCGGTGGTCGTGGGTTTTTCCACCAGCGGCTGCGTGCGGGCGACGGCCGTGGATGCCATGCAGGCCGGTTTTCAGGTCCTGGTGGCACGGGAAGCCTGCGGCGATCGCGATCGTGCCGCTCACGAGGCCAATCTGCGCGATCTCGATCTCAAGTATGCGGACGTCGTGGTGGTCGAGGAATTGCTGAAAATGATCGACCATCTGTCTATCTGAGTGAAACCGGCTCGCGAGTTCGGTTGTTCGATTGGCGTCGAAGCTTGGTGGGCATAGCGCGACTGCTGTCAAAATAGGGCATGTGCATCGTCCGCCCAACCCTGGCTTTGCGGTCGGCGTTACCGCTTTTCAGTGTCTTGCTCGTATCAGGCTGTAGCCAGCTGCCGCGTGCCGCGGATACGCAGGAAGACGAAGCGACGCCCGCCGCGGCCTCTTCAGCCTTTGACCTCGAGATTCAGGCACCCGACACCGTACGCCCCTTGCTGGAACGGCACCTGGAGCTACAGCGTTTTCGCGCCCTCCCGGACCTGCATGGCGATGAATTGCAACGACTGGTCGACGCCGCGCCCGCCGATGCGCGCGAGTTGCTCGGCACGCTGGGCTTCTTCTCGCCCACGGTCCGCATCGATTGGCAAGCGGCCACTGCTGTGCCTCCCCGGCCTGACGCCCTCGTGATCGAGGTGGACCCGGGGCCGCCCACCCGAGTGACGCGCGCCGATGTGCAGTTCGCGTCTCCCGATGGCGCGTTGTTTGCGGCCGCCGACCTGCCGCGGCCCTTGCGACGCGTGCAGCGCGACTGGGGCCTGGCCGTGGGCGAAACTTTTACCCAGGCCGCCTGGGACGATGCCAAGCACAAGGGCCTGCGCGCGCTGCAAGCACGGCGCTATCCCACGGCCCGCATCGAGTACAGCCGTGCCGAGATCGACGCCGACGCCAACGGCGCTGCGCTCGCCGTGACCTATGCCCCGGGGCCGGCCTACCGTTTCGGTCCGCTGCGCATCGAAGGCAGCGAACACTACAACCCCGAAGCTCTCCGGCACTTGGCGCTCCTGCCCACCGGCGAGGACTACGACGAGGCGGAACTGCTCGATGCGCAGCAGCGCCTCGTCGCCAGCGGTTACTACGACGCCGTGTTTCTGCGCCTCGACACCGAAGGCGGCGATCCTCAAGCCGTCCCCGTGGTGGCCCAGGTGCGCGAGGCCCCGCGCCAGAAACTCGTTTTCGGCGTCGGCGCATCCACCGACAGCGGCCCGCGCCTGTCGCTGGATCACACGCATAACCAAATGCCGCCGCTGGGCTGGCGAGCGCTCAGCAAGCTTTCCCTGGACCGCAAAACCCAGCTGATCGGCACCCACTGGATCGATCTGCCCAACCAGGACGGTTGGCGCTGGACCGGCGCCGCGCAGTGGCAGCGCCAGGAAACCGGCGCCCTGGATGTAAACAGCGCCAGCCTCACGGCGGGCCGCACCCAAGCCGGCCGTGACATCGATCGCACGACCTATCTGCAATACGACGCCAGCCGCGCTCAAGGCGAGGGCGCGCCGGCCGACGCGACGGCGCTGAGCCTGAACTACGGCTGGACGGGCCGCTACTTCAACAGCGACATCGCGCCGACGCGCGGCTGGGGCTTGGCCGCGGAGTTGGGTGCGGGCATGACGCTGCACCCGCAGCGCGACCCCTTCTGGCGCGCACTGCTACGGTGGCAGTCTTTCGTGCCCGCGGGGCAGGTGCAAGCCGACAACGGCAGGACTCGCAGCGCACGCCTGGCATTGCGCGCCGAGCTGGGTGCCGCGCTGGCACGCGAAAACGCCGACATTCCGCTGAACCTGTTGTTCCTGACCGGCGGCGACACCACGGTGCGCGGCTACGCTTATCGTTCCATTGGCGCACGCACCGACTCCAATCAACTCTACGGCGGGCGTTATCTCGCCGTCGGCAGCGTCGAATGGCAGCGCCCCATCGTCCACCAGGGGGCGTTCACCGACTGGGAAAGCGCCGTCTTCATCGACGCTGGCGCCGTCAGCGACCATCCGGAGACGCTGACGCCCCGCGTCGGTGTCGGCGCGGGCCTGCGCTGGCGCAGCCCGGTGGGGCCCTTGCAGGCCGACTTGGCCTACGGCATGCATGACAGACAGCTGCGCCTGCATCTGCGCATGGGGTTCAGCTTCTGATGACCGACGTTCCGCCAAGCGCTTCGCACACGCAACCCCGTAGCCGTTTTCGGCGCGGATGGCGCATCCTGGTCGCCTGCATCGTCCTGGCCGTGGGCGTGCTCGGCGCCGCGGGCTGGTGGGCGGGCCATCCCGGCTCGCTGGCCCAGGCGCTGGCCCTGGCGTCCCGGTTTTTGCCCGCTGAGCAGACGCTGCAAAGCCGCGACGTCGACGGTAGCCTGCTGCGGGGTGGGCGCATCGGCTGGCTGCGCTGGAGCAGCCCCTCCCTGGCCGTGGAGGTGCACGAGGCCCATCTCGAATGGCGGCTGCCGCCCCTGCTGGACAAGCAACTGCAATGGCAGCGCATCGATGCGGCGCGCATCGAGATCACGCCGCAAACTGCAACGGCGGCCGAAGCCCAACCGCCCGCGCACCTCGAGCTGCCGGTGCGCATCGACGCCCCGTTTCATGTCAGCCGGCTGATCTGGGCGGGCGCTCCGCGCGTGGAGATCGAACATCTCAAAGGCAACTACCAGTTCGATGGCCATGCCCACCAGCTGGCGCTGCGTGATGTGCGATGGGCGAAGGGCCGCTACTCCCTCGACGCCACCGTGGCGGCCCAAGCGCCCATGGCCCTGCAGGTCATGCTGCAGGGCCGTTTGCCCGTGCAAGTTCCCGGCGGCCGCGCCGAAAGCGTGCAAGCCGAGGCCGCCATCTCGGTAAGCGGTACGCTGGCCGGCCTGCAGGCCGAGCTGACCGCGCAGGCCGATGTGCGTACCCTGGCTTCCGCCATGCCCGCCGCGCAGGCGCCCTATGCCCATGCGCAGATCGTGCTGCATCCCTGGCAACGGCAAGCCGTCCAGCAGGCCGCGGTGCGTCTGCAAGCCATCGACCTGGCCGCCTTCTGGCCCCAGGCGCCCGCTACCTCGCTGCACGGCTCCCTGCAGGCGGGCCCCGACACGCCTCAGGACGTTTGGGCCATTCAAGCCGAGCTGCGCAACGACCGGCCGGGACCCTGGGACCTATCCCGCCTGCCGGTCGCCCGCTTGCATGCCCAGGTCCGCTGGGACGGCACCCACTGGCGCATTCCGGAAGCCCGTGCCACGTTGGGCGTCGCCCCCCGTGCGGGCGAAGTGCTGCTGCAAGGCCAGTACACCCCCGGCAGCGGCGCGCTGCAAGGCCGGATCGGGTTGAATCAACTGCCACCGGAGGCCTTGCACCAGGCGCTGGGCGCCTCGCCGGCCCTGAGCGGCCTCATTGAAGCGCGCACGCTCGACCTGGCCGCCGCGCAAGCGCGGGTGTCGTTCGATGCCGATATCCGCGCCGCGCCGGGTGCCGCAAAAGCCTTGGCGGTTCGCAGCATCGAGGCCCGCGGCCAATGGCAACGCGCAGCCCAGGGGCTGGGCCGCGTCGATCTCGCGCATGTGCAGATCGATGCCTTCGAGCTTCGGGCAGAAGCGAATGAACTGCGCCTGCAACTGGGCGCCGATCCGAGCGCGACGGAGGTTCAGGGGCAGGTGGCGTTCAGCGCCCCGGGCAGCACGGCCCGCTTTCAGGGCCGCGTGGCCGCGGACAACGGCCAGGGCGACATGCAGTGGACAATCGCCGATGCCCGCCAAGTCCAGCGCTGGTTGGCCGGTCTGCCTCGTGCCGACCAGTGGCTGCCCGGAGCGCTGCGCACGGCGACATTGCAAGGGCAGGGGCAGTTGGATGTCCAGTGGCGCGGCGGTTGGCTCAACGTCGCCCCGCGAGCCGGGCGCGCGCAGCCCGGACCCAGCCAAGCGCTGTCGCTGCAGGCGCGGCTCACCGTGCCCCAGGCGCAATGGTATCCGTCCTCCACCGGGCTCGACGCGGGCCGCGCCGGTATGCCCCCTCCCCCCATCAACTTGCAAGGCGTTGCGGTGCAGCTGGCGGGCAACGCGCAACAAGCGCACCTCACGCTGGCCGGTTCCGCAGCCACCGCCGAACACCAACTGACTTTGGAGGCTGCGGCCGAGGGCGCATGGATCGCACCCAGGCAGTGGCCGCTGCAACTGCAGAACCTGCGTGCGCGGTATGTCGACCTGCGCAAGCCAGGCCAGTGGGAGGCTGCGCTCGCGGCCCCGGTCGCGTTGCAACTGAGCGCTCCCGCCACGCCGGCCGGCGCGCCCCTGGAGCTCACGGCCGGCGCGGGCCAGTTGCGCGTCACCGGTCCCTTGCCCGGCGGTCCCGTGTTGAGCTGGGCGCCGCTGCGCTACCTGCAGGCGCCGAATACCCCTCCGCGCTTGTATAGCCGTGGCGAGTTGCAAGGGCTGCCCCTGGCTTGGGTCGATGCCTTGCCGACGGCGAGCGGCGAGACGAACGCCGGCCCGCCGCTCCTCCAAAGGATGGGCCTGGGCACCGACATGGTGTTGGCAGGCGAATGGACCATTGCCGCCGCCGATACCTTGAGCGCCCACGCTCAGCTGCGCCGCGCCAGCGGCGATATCCGGCTGCAAGACCGTACCGGCCCGGCCCGCGCGCCCACCACCGCGGCCGGCGTGCGCGAGGCCATGCTCGATCTCGCCGTCGATCAGGAGGACGTTCAAGCCCGCCTGGTATGGCGAAGCGAGCGCGCCGGTGACGTCGATGCCCAGGTCCGCACGCGCTGGCAGCGCATCACCGGCGCATGGCCCGCCGATGCGCCGCTGGCCGGCGTCGTGCGCGCTCGCCTGCCCGACGTGGGCGTGTGGTCCGCGCTGGCGCCGCCAGGCTGGCGCGTGCGCGGCACCTTCGACGCGCAAGCCCAGCTTTCGGGAACCCGCAACGCTCCTCGCTGGGCGGGCACCCTGGCTGCCGACGACCTGGCACTGCGGTCGGTGATCGATGGCGTGGACTTGCGGGACGGCCGCTTGCGCGCCACGCTGGCGGGCAACGAGCTGCGCATCGACGAATTGCGGCTGCAGGGCGGCCAGGGCAGCAAGGCACGCATCCTCGGCCAAAGCGGCAACCGCACGCCGGCGCCCGACCACGGCGGCGAACTCGTCGCCACGGGCCGCCTGAGCTGGGCCGATGCGCCGGCCAGCGGCGGCACCTCGAGCCTCGGCCTGGCGGTGCAAGTCAAGGCGCAGGCGTTGCAAGCGCTGGTGCGCGCCGACCGGCAAGTTAGCGTCTCCGGCCAATTGCAAGCCACATTGAGCGGCGACCAGCTTGTCCTGCGCGGCGGGCTGACGATAGACCGCGCCACCATCGTGCTGCCCGACGAATCGAGGCCCAGCCTGGGCGCGGACGTGGTGGTGGTCTCGGCGGCGCAAAAGCGCGCGGCCGCGCAGGCGGCCGCCGAGCCCCGAGGCACGCCCGTCCATCCGCCCGACCTGGCCATCACTCTCGATCTGGGCAAGGACTTCGCGCTGCAAGGTCACGGCATTACCACCCGCTTGACGGGTAGCCTGGACCTTCGCAGCAATGGCACCGCCGGCGCCGTACCGAGCGTGACGGGCGAAATCCAGACCGAACAGGGGCGCTACCGGGCCTGGGGCCAGAGCCTGGACGTGGAGAGCGGTTCGATCCGTTTTCGCGGGCCCTACGACAATCCCGCGCTCGACATCCTCGCACTGCGCCCCAACATTGCCGTGCGCGCCGGCGTGCAGGTGGGCGGGTCGGCGCTGGCGCCGCGCGTGCAGCTGTACTCCGAGCCGCAGTTGCCCGACGCGGAGATCCTTGCCTGGGTGGTGCTGGGCCGGAGCGCCGCGGCCGGCGGCGCCGAGGCCGCCATGCTGCAGCAAGCCGCGCTGGCCCTGCTGGGCAACAAGGGCCAGAACACTTCGGCCCGCCTGGCCCAGAGCCTGGGCGTGGACGAGATCGGCATGCGCAGCGCCGCGGCGGGAGAAGATGCCTCGGCAACGGCCCTCACCCTGGGCAAGCGGCTGTCGCGGGACCTGTACATCAGCTACGAACGCAGCCTTTCGAGCGCCATGGGCGTGCTCTACATCTTCTACGACCTTTCCCGCAACCTCACCCTGCGCGGCCAGACCGGCGCCACCAGCGCGGTGGACGTCGTCTATACGCTGCGCTATGACTGATGCCGGCTCGCTGAAGGCGGTGGGCGTTGTTGCCGCGAAAGATCGTCATGGCGATCTAACTTAGAATGGCGGACTGTCGTACCACGCCCAACAGTCAAGGTCTTCAGAAATTGAGTCTCGGCAGGTTCTTTTCGGCGGATGGCCCGCTGGCCAAGGCCATTCCCGGTTATCGGCAACGTCCGCAGCAAGTCGAGATGGCCGAGCGCATCGCCACCGCCATCGAAGGCAACTCGGCGCTCGTCGCCGAAGCGGGCACCGGCACGGGCAAGACTTTCGCCTATCTCGTCCCGGCCTTGCTCTGGGGCGGCAAGGTGATCATCTCCACCGGCACCAAGACGCTCCAGGACCAACTGTTCGGCCGCGACCTGCCGACGGTGAGGGATGCGCTCGGCGTGCCGGCGACCATCGCGCTGCTCAAGGGTCGCGCCAATTACGTCTGCCCCTATCACCTGGAGCGGGCACAGCACGAAGGGCGCTTCCTCAACCGCGAAGAGGCCGGGCACATTCGCACCATCGCCCGCTTCGCCAAGTCCACCCGTACCGGCGACAAGGCCGAACTGGCCGCGGTGCCCGAGGATTCCGGCGCCTGGGCGCAGGCCACGTCGACGCGCGATAACTGCCTGGGCCAGGATTGCCCGCACTACAAGCAATGCTTCGTCGTCGCCGCGCGACGCGACGCCATGACCGCCGACGTGGTGGTGGTCAATCACCACCTTTTTTTTGCCGATGTCATGCTGCGCGACGACGGCCTGGGCGAATTGCTGCCCGCCTGCAACACGGTGATCTTCGACGAGGCGCACCAGCTGCCCGACGTGGCCGGCCTGTTCTTCGGCGAGGCGGTCAGCACGGCGCAAGTGCTGGAACTGGCGCGCGACACCCGCCTGGAAGCCCTCGCCTCGGCCAAGGATTTCGCGCCGCTGCAAGACGCCTGCCGGACGTTGGAAAAATGCACCAAGGATTTTCGGCTGGCTTTCCATCGCGACGGCATGCGGCTTTCGGAAGCGCAATGGCGCGATCATGCGCGGGCCATCGAAGCGCTGGCGGCGCTCGAGCGCGCGCTGGCCGACTTCACCAAGCCTCTGGCGTCCCAGGCCGAACGTTCCGAAGGCCTCGCCAACTGCCTGGCGCGCGCCAATGAGCTGGCGCAGCGGCTGAAACACTGGCAGGCGCCGCCGCAACCGGCAGGCGAGGGCGATGCGGACGAGGGGGAGGGCTTCATCCGCTGGGCTGACGTCGGCCATTACGCCGTGACGCTGAATCTGACCCCGCTGTCGGTGGCCAACCTTTTCCAGCGGCAGATGGCGGGGCATCCCCGGGCGTGGATTTTCACTTCGGCGACGCTGGCCGTCGGTCAGGACTTCGGTCACTACAAGGCCGAGCTTGGCCTCGACGATGCCGATGCCGCTTGCTGGGGCTCGCCGTTCGACTACGGCAGCTCTGCGCTGCTCTACGCGCCGCAAGGGATGCCCGATCCCAACAGTCCTCTCTACCACGAGGCGGTGCTGGAAGCGGCCTGGCCGGCGATCCAGGCGGCGGGCGGCCGCGCTTTCGTGCTGTGTACCAGCCTGCGGGCGATGCGGCGCATTCACGAATTGCTCAAGGAGCGCATGGCGCGCGACGGCGCCGACTATCCCCTGCTGCTGCAAGGCGAGGGCGCCAAGACCGAGCTGCTGGCGCGCTTCCGCCTCCTCGGCAACGCCGTCCTGGTGGCGAGCCAGAGTTTCTGGGAGGGCGTGGACGTGCGCGGCGAGGCGCTGTCGCTGGTGGTGATCGACAAACTGCCTTTCGCACCGCCGGACGACCCCGTGTTGTCGGCGCGCATCGACCATCTCAAGCGCCAAGGCCGCAACGCCTTCTTCGAATACCAGCTGCCGCGCGCCGTCATCAGCATGAAGCAGGGCGCCGGCCGGCTGATCCGCGACGAGACCGACCGCGGCGTACTGATGGTCTGCGACCCGCGCCTGGTCGGCAAGCCCTATGGCCGGCGCATCTGGCTGTCGTTGCCGCCCATGCGGCGTACGCGCGAGATCGCCGACGTCGAAGCCTTCTTCGCGGGTTAAACTCGCCGACATGATCGAACCGCCTTCGCTGGACCAGCTCCTTGCCGACCGTCCGCATCTGTTTTCCCCCGCCACGGTGAAAGTCAGCCGTGGCGATGCGGCGAGCATGACCGCGCTGGTCGCCGCCGTCGAGCGGGTGGTGGCGATGCCTGCCTACCAAGCGCGCGCGCTGGCGTGGGCGCCCGAGATCGCGCACCACGTCCCGTCCAATCCCGGCGTTTTCTACGGCTACGATTTTCATGTCACGCCGGACGGCCCCAAGCTCATCGAGATCAACACCAACACCGGCGGTGGGCTGCTGGCCGCCGTTCAGGTTCCCGGCCATGCGCTGGAAGCGGAATACGTCGCGATGTTCCGTTCGGAGTGCGCGCGCGAGCTGCGTACCCTGGCCATCGTCGATGAGGCGCCCGAGTCGCAGTACCTGTATCCCGAGTTTCTGATGTTTCAGGCATTGTTCAGGCGGCATGGCATCGACGCGGTGATCTGCGCGCCCGATGAGCTGGCGTTCCGCGACGGCGGGTTGTGGCATGGCCAGCGCCGTCTCGATCTCGTTTACAACCGCTTGACCGACTTTGCGCTGACGATGCCCGCCAACGCCGCCTTGCGGCAGGCCTACCTCGATGACGCCGTGGTCCTGACGCCGCATCCGCGCGGACATGCCCTGTATGCCGACAAGCGCAACCTGGCGCTGCTGTCCGACGACGCCTTGCTGGCGGCATGGGGCGTCGATGCCCCGACGCGGGCAGTGCTGGCCGCCGCGGTGCCGAAAACGGAACTCGTGGCGCCGGACGATGCCGAAGCCTATTGGAGCCGGCGCAAGACCTTGTTCTTCAAGCCGGCCAACGGTTATGGCTCGAAGGCCGCTTATCGCGGCGACAAGATGACCCGGCGGGTGTTCGACGAGGTGCTGGCCGGAAACTACGTGGCCCAGGCGTTGGTGCCGCCGTCGACGGTGGAGATGGAGTTGTTGTTCGGCGATGGCGACGGCGGGGACGGCGAGGAGCGGCATGTCGAGCTCAAGGTGGACGTGCGCTGCTATGCCTACGCCGGTCGCGTCCAGTTGGTGGCCGCGCGTCTGTGGCAGGGGCAGACCACCAATTTCCGTACCCCTGGCGGCGGTTTTGCGAAGGTGAGAATCGAATGAAGATGTTCGGGTTTGCCGGCTATTCCGGCGCCGGCAAGACAACGCTGATCGAGCAGCTGATTCCGCGCTTCGTCGCGCGCGGGCTGAGCGTTTCCATGATCAAGCATACGCACCACAACTTCGATCTGGACAAGTCGGGCAAGGACTCGTTTCGCCACCGCGCCGCCGGCGCCACCGAGGTGATGCTGGTCTGCGACCAGCGTTGGGTGCTCATGCATGAACTGCGCGGACGGCCCGAGCCGACTTTCGAGCAGCAGATCGCCAATCTTTCGCCGTGCGATCTGCTGCTGGTCGAAGGCTACAAGGCCACGCCCATCCCGAAGCTGGAAGTGCATCGACCGGCCAACGGCAAGCCCTTCATCTGGCCCGAGCATGCCGGCGTGCTGGCAGTGGCGACGCCCGCGGCGACCGATCTGCCGGCCGATTGCCCGCTACCCTGGCTAAACTTGAACGATCATGATGCCGTCGCGGCGTTCATCCTGGAGAAAGTCGGATTGTGAACATGCTGAGTTTTGACGAAGCGCGGGCCCGCCTGCTGGATGCCGCCCGCAAGGTCAAGGGCGTGGACCGCGTGCCGTTGGCCGACGGCCTCGGGCGGGTGCTGGCCGAATCGATCCGCTCCACGCTCGACGTGCCGCCGCTCGACAACAGCGGCATGGACGGCTATGCCGTGCGTTGCGCCGACGTGCCCGCCGCGGGTACGGCCTTGCGCGTCGCCCAGCGCATTCCCGCCGGCAGCGTCGGCCACGCGCTGGAACCGGGCACCGCCGCGCGCATCTTCACCGGCGCGCCGGTGCCGCCGGGTGCCGATGCCGTGGTGATGCAGGAGCTCTGCGAACACGGCGGGCACGGACAAGTGATCGTCAATCACGTGCCGCAACCGGAGGACAACATCCGCCGCGCCGGCGAGGATATCCGCAAGGACGCGGAAGTGCTCGCGGCGGGCACGCTGCTGACGCCGGCGGCGATCGGCATGGCCGCCTCGGTCGGCGTGGCGCAATTGCCGGTGATGCGCTGCCTGTCGGTGGCCGTGCTGTCCACCGGCGACGAGTTGGCAACGCCCGGCGAGCCGCTGCCGCCCGGCGCCATCTACAACTCCAACCGCTACCAACTGACCGCGCTGCTGAAGAGCATGGGCTGCGCCGTCGAGGACTTCGGCAACCTGCCGGACAGCCTCGAGGCCACGCGCACGGCGCTGCGCAAGGCGGGCGCCCTGCACGATCTGGTCATTACGTCCGGCGGCGTTTCGGTTGGCGAGGAGGACCACGTCAAGCCGGCGGTGGAGGCGGAAGGCGAGTTGACGCTGTGGAGCATCGCCGTCAAGCCCGGCAAGCCGCTGGCCTTCGGCAAGGTCGGGCAGGCCGACTTCGTCGGTCTGCCGGGCAATCCCGTCTCGGCCTTCGTTACCTTCTGCCTGCTGGTTCGGCCGTTCATCCGCAAGTGCCAGGGCGCCAGCGACGTGTTGCCGACGGCGCGGCAGCTGGTCGCGGGTTTCGACTGGCGCAAGCCGGGCAACCGCCGCGAGTTCCTGCGCGTCCGCATCGGCGGGGATGGCCGGCTGGAGCGATTCCCCAACCAGAGTTCGGGCGTATTGACCTCCTGCATCTGGGCCGACGGCTTGGCCGACATTCCCGCCGGCGCGACCGTCAGCCCAGGCGATACGGTGAGCTACCTCGCTTTCGGAGCCCTGCCATGACCGTCAAGGTGCTGTATTTCGCCAGCCTGCGCGAGGCGTTCGGTGTCGCCGAGGAAGCGCTTGTCCTGCCGCCGGGCGTGACCACGCCGGCCGGCTTGCGCGACCATATCGTCGCGCGGGGCGAGCCGTGGGCGCAACTCGGAAGAACGAAGAACCTCCGCTGCGCCGTCAATCAGGCCATGGCCGGTTTCGATGCCGCGCTCGGGCCGGGTGACGAGGTGGCTTTTTTTCCGCCGGTGACGGGAGGCTGATATGCCGGTATCCGTTCAGGAAGCCGATTTCGATGTTGGCGCCGAAATCGAGGCGCTGGGGGCGAGGACGGATAACGCCGGCGCGGTCGCCAGCTTCGTCGGGCTGGTCAGGGGAGGCGAGATTCTCGCCATGACGCTCGAACATTACCCCGGCATGACCGAAAAGGCGCTCGCCGAAATCGTCGTCGAGGCGCGGCGCCGCTGGCAGCTCCTGGGCGTGCGCGTCATTCATCGGGTCGGACGGCTGTCGCCGGGCGAGCGCATCGTCTTCGTCGCGGTTTCATCGAGCCACCGCCACGATGCCTTCGCCGCCTGCGAATTCATCATGGACTACCTGAAAACGCAGGCGCCGTTCTGGAAGCGGGAAGACACGGTCGCGGGCGGCCGCTGGGTAGACGCCCGCGAATCCGACGACGCGGCGCTGGCCCGCTGGCGCGGCGGCGCCTAGGAGATCGCGCCGCCTCGCGCTCCGTCTATTTCTTGGCGCGTGGCGAGGACGACTTCTTCGCCATGTCGTTGAGATTGTCGAAGGCGGCGCGCGACGCCTTGCTCATCTGGTCGAACGCGCTGTTGGCGTTGCTCATGGCCTGCTGCATGGTTTCCATGATGTTGGTGTTCTGGACCGGCAGGGCCTTGAAGAACGACTGGAAGGCGTCGACCATGTCCTGGCTGCCTGCGGCCAATTGCTCGGTGAGCAGGCGCGAGAATTCCATGCGGGCGTTGTTGCCGATTTCAGCGACCTGTTGCGCGGCCGCGATCATCTTCTGGGTGGTGTCCTGGGCATAGCGGGCGCGCAGGTTCATGATCTCCTGCGGATCGGACGAACCGGTCTGCGCCTTGGCCTGCTCGACGCTTTCCTGGAACAGTTCGCGCGCCAGCTGCGACTGCAGCGCCATGATGCGCTGCGAGTTCTCGATCGAAAGCTGGGCGAGACGCATCGCCGCTTCCATGTTCTTGCGCTGGATTTCGCCGAATTCATGTTTGGTCGCCATGCTCATCTCCTTTACCTTTGAATTTGAACGGGTTTATCCTATCAGGGCTGTCTTACGATTCCCTGACCTGCATCAATGGGCATCCAGGTCGGCGGACAGTTCCATCGGCCGATCGGCGAAGATTCTGGCGTCCATGAGCTTTATTTTTTCGCGCATCACCGGGACAAAATCCATTCGCTCCAGAATGTCGCGCCGGAGGTCGATGCCCGGTGCGATCTCGATCAGTTCGAGCCCTTCCGGGCAGAGTCGGAACACGCAGCGCTCGGTGACGTAGAGCACGGGCTTGCCGGCCGCCGCCGCCACCGGGCCGCTGAAGGTGCGGTGCTCGACTTCCTGCACGAACTTGCAGGCCTTGCCTTCCCGGACGATGCGCAGGGCGCCGTCGGTCACGGCGATCTCCAAGTGCCCGGCGGTGAAGGTGCCTATGAACACGACCTTGCGCGCCGATTGCGATATGTTGATGAAGCCGCCGGCACCGGCCAGCCGCGGGCCGAATTTCGACACGTTGAGATTGCCTTGCCGGTCGGCCTGCGCCAATCCGAGAAAAGCCAGGTCGACGCCGCCGCCGTCGTAGAAGTCGAACTGGCTGGGCTGGTCGATGATGGCCTGGGTGTTGATGGCTGCGCCGAAGTTGAGGCCGCCGGCCGGAATGCCGCCGACGACGCCGGGCTCGGCGGTCAGCGTCAGCCGGTCGATGACGGCTTCCTCGGCCGCCACGGCGGCGACGCCCTCGGGCATGCCGATGCCGAGGTTGACGACGGCGCCGGCGCGCAACTCCATGGCCGCGCGGCGGGCGATGATCTTGCGCTCGCTCATCGGCAAGGGCGCAAAGTACCCGAATTCGGTCGACATCGGCACCCGGATTTCGCCGGAAAACGCCGGGCTGTACTGTTCGGCGAAAGTCTGGGCGTGGTATTCCGGCCGTTCGGCGACGACCACGCAGTCGACCAGAATGCCGGGAATTTTCACCTGGCGCGGGTTGAGGGTATTCCGCTCGGCGATGCGCTCGACCTGGGCGATGACCATGCCGCCGGAGTTGTGCGCGGCCATGGCCAGCGCCCGCGCTTCCAGCGTCAAGGCTTCCTTTTCCATGGTCACGTTGCCGTCGAGATCGGCCGTGGTGCCGCGGATCAGCGCCACGTGGATGGGAAATGCCTTGTAAAAAAGGTAGTCCTCGCCATCGATGGGCATCAGCCGGACCAGGTCGTCCCGCGTCCTGTCGTTCAACTTGCCGCCGCCCTGGCGCGGGTCGACGAAGGTGCCCAGTCCGATGCGGGTCAAGGTTCCCGGCTTGCCGGCGGCGATGTCGCGGAACAGGTGGCTGATCACGCCTTGCGGCAGGTTCCAGGCTTCGATCCGGTTTTCGACCGCCAGCGCCTGCAGCCTGGGCACCAGCCCCCAATGGCCGCCGATGACCCGGGCGACCAGACCGTCGTGGCCGAAATGGTTGAGGCCGCGCGTCTTGCCGTCGCCCTGGCCGGCCGCATAGACTAAAGTCAGCCCTCGCGGCGCGCCGGTTTCGAGGAAACGCTGTTCCAGCGCCACGGCCAGGTTTTCGGCGAAGCCGATGCCGACGAAACCGGTGGTGCCGACGGTGTCGCCATCCTTGATTCGGGCGACGGCATCGCGGGCCGACATAATCTTCGAGCTCATGCTGGCATTATGCGCGGTTGAAATCTTTGCGGGAATCCCCACATCGCGGGTAACGACTTTGAGGGAACGATCATGCGCTTCGATAAATTCACCACCAAGTTCCAGCAGGCTTTGTCAGATGCCCAAAGCCTGGCCGTGGGTCACGACAACCAGATCATCGAGCCGCAGCATCTGCTGCTGGCCCTGCTGAACCAGGACGACGGCGGCACGGGTTCGCTGCTCGCCCGCGCCGGCGTGAACGTGGCGCCGCTGAAGCGGGCGCTCGACGCCGCCATCGACCGCTTGCCGCGGGTGGAAGGCCATGGCGGCGAGGTGTCGATCGGCCGCGACCTCTCCAATCTGCTCAACATCACCGACAAGGAAGCGCAAAAGCGCGGCGATCAGTTCATCGCTTCGGAAATGTTCCTGCTGGCCCTGGCGGCCGACAAAGGCGAGACCGGCAAGCTGCTCAAGGAGCATGGCTTGGTGCGTACCGCGCTGGATCAGGCCGTCGAGGCCGTGCGCGGCGGACAGAACGTCGGCAGCCAGGAGGCCGAAGCCCAGCGCGAGGCGCTGAAGAAGTACTGCCTCGACCTGACCGAGCGCGCTCGCTCCGGCAAGCTCGATCCGGTGATCGGCCGCGACGACGAGATCCGCCGCGCCATCCAGATTCTGCAGCGACGCACGAAGAACAACCCGGTGCTGATCGGCGAGCCGGGCGTCGGCAAGACCGCCATCGTCGAAGGCCTGGCGCAGCGCATCGTCAATGACGAAGTGCCGGAAACGCTCAAGGGCAAGAAGGTGCTGTCGCTCGACATGGCGGCGCTGCTGGCCGGGGCCAAGTACCGCGGCGAGTTCGAGGAGCGGCTGAAGGCGGTGCTCAAGGAGATCGCCCAGGATGAAGGCCGCATCATCGTCTTCATCGACGAGCTGCACACCATGGTCGGCGCCGGCAAGGCCGAGGGCGCCATGGACGCCGGCAACATGCTCAAGCCGGCGCTGGCGCGCGGCGAGCTGCACTGCATCGGCGCCACCACGCTCGACGAATATCGCAAATACATCGAGAAGGATGCCGCACTCGAACGTCGCTTCCAGAAGGTGCTGGTCGACGAGCCGAGCGTGGAGAGCACCATCGCCATCCTGCGCGGCTTGCAGGAGAAGTACGAGCTGCACCACGGCGTGGACATCACCGATCCGGCCATCGTCGCCGCGGCCGAACTGTCGCACCGCTACATCACCGACCGCTTCCTGCCCGACAAGGCCATCGACCTGATCGACGAGGCGGCGGCGCGCATCAAGATGGAAATCGATTCCAAGCCGGAAGCGATGGACAAGCTCGACCGTCGGCTGATTCAGCTCAAGATCGAGCGCGAGGCAGTGAAGAAGGAGAAGGACGAGGCGTCGATCAAGCGGCTCGGCCTGATCGAGGACGAGATCAAGCGCCTGGAGAAGGAGTATTCCGACCTCGACGAAGTCTGGAAGGCGGAAAAGGCGCAGGTGCAGGGCTCGGCCCACATCAAGGAGGAAATCGACAAGCTGCGGGCGCAGATGGCCGACTTCCAGCGCAAGGGCCAACTCGACAAGGTGGCCGAACTGCAATACGGCAAGCTGCCGCAACTGGAGTCGCAGTTGAAGGCCGCGGAGAAAGTCAGTCATGACGGTGCGCCGAACAAGCTGCTGCGCACCCAGGTCGGCGCCGAAGAGATCGCCGAGGTGGTGTCGCGCGCCACCGGCATCCCCGTGAGCAAGATGATGCAGGGCGAGCGCGACAAGCTGCTCAAGATGGAGGATGCGCTGCATAAACGCGTGGTCGGTCAGGACGAGGCCGTGCGCCTCGTTTCCGACGCCATCCGCCGTTCGCGCGCCGGCTTGTCGGACGAGAACCGGCCTTACGGCTCCTTCCTGTTCCTCGGCCCGACGGGCGTCGGCAAGACCGAGCTGTGCAAGGCGCTCGCCGAGTTCCTGTTCGATTCGGAAGACCATCTGATCCGCATCGACATGAGCGAATTCATGGAGAAGCACTCCGTGGCGCGACTGATCGGCGCGCCGCCCGGCTATGTGGGCTACGAAGAGGGCGGCTACCTGACCGAGCAGGTGCGCAGGAAGCCGTACAGCGTGATCCTGTTCGACGAGGTCGAAAAGGCGCACCCGGACGTCTTCAACGTGCTGCTGCAAGTGCTCGACGACGGCCGTATGACCGACGGCCAGGGCCGCACCGTGGACTTCAAGAACACCGTGATCGTCATGACCTCGAACCTCGGTTCGCAGATGATCCAGCAGATGTCGGGCTCGGATTACCAGGTGGTCAAGATGGCGGTGATGGGCGAAGTGAAAACCCATTTCCGGCCGGAGTTCGTGAACCGCATCGACGAGATCATCGTTTTCCACGCGCTCGACGAAAAGAACATCGCCGGCATTGCCCGCATCCAGTTGCAGCAACTGGCGAAGCGGCTGGCGCGGCTGGATATGACCATGGAAATCACCGACGCGGCGCTGGCCAACATCGCCGAAGCGGGCTTCGACCCGGTGTTCGGCGCGCGGCCGCTCAAGCGGGCGATTCAGGAGCGCATCGAGAATCCGCTGTCGAAGGCCATCCTCGAAGGCCGGTTCGGGCCCAAGGCCCACATCCGCATCGACGCGGCGAAAGGCCAGATCGTCTTTTCGGGCTAAGGCAGTTCAGGGCAACTCAGCCGGCTTTCGGCGTGCCGAAGTCCCCCAGATAGTGGGCGGAGGGCTTCGGCGCCGCCTCGAGCTTGGTGCCGATCTCGTAGATGCGCCGGTAGCGGGTGTCGCGGATCAGCCAGCGGCCGTCGACCTTGAGATAGCGGTCCGCGTACAGCGCCGTGCCGACGGTCAGGAACGGGCGCTCGAACTGCCAGACGCGGTCGGCGAGATACCAGAGGCCGGTGGCCTCGGTGTCGCTGATCATCCGGATCTCGGGCTGGTGGCCGTTGTGCTGGCTGATGCAGTGGTCGTGAAAGGACTGTCTGACGGCCGCCAGATACGCGGCCTTCCCCGTTAGTTGCCATTCGTAGGTGCCGCCGATGAAATGCACCGTCACGTCGTCGTGGAAGTAGTCGGCCAATTCCTCGAAGTTGGCGGTGTCGATGCAGCGGAAGTAGGCATGCTTCAACTGCTTGATCGCTTCGATGTCCATCAGCATCTGGATGTCGCGCCGCAAGTCCTCGATGCCGCCCTGGCTGGCGTTCAGCGGCCGGCCGGGTTCGATGCCCAGGGCGGCCAGCGTTAGCGTCGGCGTCTTGCCGCTGTGGTCTGTGGTGCTCATCGGTGGCTTTTCCTCGCTGGGCGGTACCGGCATCATAAGCGATGCCCGAGCATAGAATGGGCCTATCCGAACAGGGCCTGGCGTGGAAAAAACAACGTGCGTTCACGGGTTTTCAGTGTTGCATTAGCGGCGCTTGCCGGCATGCTTGCCGATGCGGCGGCAACGCCGCCAGCGCCGCCGCATCTCGAGGCTTCCGGACTGGCCGAATACCGTGAATATCTTGAAGCGCCCGATCATCGCGCCTTCGCCATTGCGCCGGGCGGCGCCTGGGGCTGGACCAGCGGCGAAGCGACAGCCCAGGCCGCCGAGGCGAACGCCCTGGCGATCTGCCGCAAGCAGACAGCGCAGCGTTGCGTCATCCACGGCCTCGATGGCCGGACCGTGTTCGATACCGCCGGCTGGCCGAGACTTTGGGGCCCTTACGCCGATGGCGCGGCGGCCGCGCGCGCCGGGGTCGGCCGTGCACCGGGGCAGCGCCTGCCAGATCTTGCGTTCAATGCCCCCGACGGCAAGCCGCGTCGCTTGTCGTCGTACCGAGGCAAGGTCGTGCTGCTGCATTTCTGGGGCGCCTGGTGTCCGCCCTGCCGCCGGGAGATGCCGGAATTGCAGAAGCTCCATGCCGCGCTGGTCGGCAGGCCGGACGTCGTTTTTGTGCTGCTGCAGGCGCGCGAAAAGTTCGCGGTTTCCCGCCAATGGGCGGCAGGACAAGGCATCGGGTTACCGCTGCACGACTCGGGATCGAGCGGCGAGGAAGACGACAATTTTCATCTCGGCGGCGGCCGGACGATCCGGGACCGCGAGATCGCCCACCGCTTCCCGACCACCTATGTGCTCGACAAGCGCGGACTGATCGTTTTCGCGCATGTCGGACCGGTGCATGATTGGCCGGCGTATGAAAGTTTCCTGCGCGACGCGGCCGACCGCTCCGGGCGGTGAGTACGCGCCCGGGCTTGGTACGAACCCGATGGCCGCTATTTAATCGGCATCCGCGGGCGCTTCGGCATCCACTTCCTCCCAGCCGGTGATCATGGCCTTGAGGTGCGATGTCGGCGTGTGGCCGGCGGTGGTCAGGTAGAGGTGGGCGATCAGGAACACCAGCATCATGAAGGCGCCGGCGGTGTGGAAGAAGGCCACCCACTTGAGCGACAGATACTTGTCCCAGCCCCAGTCCTGCCAGTTGCCGTAGAAGATGTAGAGCCAGCCGGTGAACCAGATCAGCGGCCCGATGAACAGCATGACGCCGAGGTAGGCGAGGCGCTGCAGCGGATTGTGCTTCTTCAAGCGCGTGGCGCGGAAAGGGTGCGGCGCGTTGGTGAAGATGCCGGTCAGGTAGTACTTGAACATGGCATCGACCTTCTGCAGCGTCGGGACGTATTGCCGCCATTCGCCGGTGGTGAGATGCCAGAAAATGGCGAACACCCACAAGCCGACCAGCGACCAGGCGGCGATGACGTGGTAGCGGACGGCGGCCTTGAAGCCGAAATTGCTGAAGGCGCCATGGACTTCGAAGCCGGTGAGCAACAGGAAGATGATCAGCGCGGCCTGCGACCAGTGCCAGATGCGCTCGAAGACCTTGAAGACGTAGATCCTGGTGCTTTTGTCATGTTCGGCGGACATGCGGTCAACCTGCCTTTCTGCTCATGTAGATGCGCAATGCGCCGTGGCCGAGCACGCCGATCAGCGTGCCGAGCGCGGCCAGCCAGCCGATCAGGTCGAGCCACTTGTTGGCGTCGCGACCGGGCATGTAAATGCCCTGGATGCCCTGCAGGCGGCCATGCTTGCTGTGGCACTGCGTGCAGGTGAGGGCGTCGTCCTTGGGCGCGACCATGTGGGTGATCGGCCAGGTCATGGTGGTGTCGACGAAATCGAACTTGCCGCCGAAAGGCTGCCCGGAAGCTTCGGCGCCCGCCTGGAGCGCCGCTTCCCACTTGAAGTTCTGCCAAAAGGCGGTGTCGTCCTTCTGACCGTAGGCGACGGCCGTGTGCGGCACCAGCAGCGACTTGCTCTCGAGATCGTAGGGCTGTCTGCCGCGGAACACCTTGACCGGCCAGATGCGCGACTGACCGTCGTCGGCGCTGCCGTAATAGTGGTTGATCTCGGTGACGCCGCGGGTGTTCACCGGGTCGCCCAGCAAGGTGTACTTCACCTTGCCGTTGATCCACTGGTACTGCGGCACGACATCCGATTCATAGACGAAGTCGCCCTTGATGCTGGCATAGGACTCGTGGCCGGCGCTGTCGAGCACCTTGTAGGGCTTGCCGTCCTGCAGCTTGCCGGCGGTGGACCAGTCCCAGAGCATCTTGGTCGGCTTGCCGCCGCGCGCGAACTGCGGGATGTGGCAGGTCTGGCAGGCGATCTTGTCGGTATGCTCGTTGAGCTTGGCCGTCAGGATCGAATCGGTCTTGTGCGGCTTCTGATCGTGGCAGGACTGGCAGGTGGTCGGATTGGCGTCCTCGACCTTGCCGCGCATGTGCTTGGTGGTGACGTCCTTGCCGACCGGCGTGTAGCGGCTGCCGGGGATGTTGTGGCCCTTGGTGGCATGGCAGGTGCCGCAGCTGAAGTTGAGCCCGCTGGCGTCCATATGCACGTCGAGGTAGCGCTTCGGATTCTTCAACGACGTGTCGAGGTCGCCATGCTTGACGGCATCGCCGCCGCCGCCGAGGAAGTGGCAGGCGCCGCAAGTGCTGCGGTTGGTGGCGCCGACTTTCTGGGCCACTTCCTGCAAATCGACCGCCGGCACCATCTTGCCCGACTTGGCCGGGAACTCCATCTGCTGGTAGGCCGGGTGGCCGGCCAGACCAGGCAGCTTCTTGTAGTTGCCGGTGGTGTCATGGCAGACCAGGCAATCGACGTTCTCCTCGGAAGCGAAGTCGAAGGTCTTGTCCTTCCAGCCGTAACCGATATGGCAGGACGAACAGAAGGCTTCGTTGGACTGGGTCGAGGTGCAGAAGTTGTTGATGACGTTTTTCTTGCCCAGCTTCTGGCCGTTGTCCGGATTGACCCATTCCCAGGTCCAGTGCTTGGTCTTGTGAATCTGCTTGGCCGCTTCAGTGTGGCAGGACAGGCAGGCCTTGGTGACTTCCGGACCGCTCTTGAAGTCTTTCTGCAAGGCGGCAAACTTGCCGTGGTCGGCGGTGGTGCGCGCGGCGCGCTGTTCCACCGAACTGGGCTGCGCCTTGGCGGCGGCGGGCGCGTCGTTCGCCCTTGCCGGCAATGCCAGCAGGCACGCCGCAGCCAGCCCCGCCATGAGGATGCTTGGTGTTCTCATGATGTGCTCCGTATCGGTTGCGGGAAGGGACGGATCAGCAACCGCTGCCGCCACCGCCACCACCGCCGCCGCCTTCGCCGCCGGCCTTGGGCAGGATCAGTTGCGGCGCCGGCTTGCTGGGATCCATGACGAGGAACTTCTTCTGATCCTGGGCGACCTTGCCCATGATGTCGCCTACCAGCGGACCGAACATCTTGCCCATCAGGCCGGCGTTCATGCTGCCGATATAGACGCGCCCATCGTTTTTCTTATAAACGGAAATCTTGCACGGCATGAGGATGGACAGAAAGCGCACCGAATCCTCGTTGAGAATGGGCTTGGAATACTTGGTGCTGCAGGCCTCGACCATCATCACCGGCAGGGTGTTGCCGCCGTCGGCCTGCACGGCCTTGGCCGGATTGCGCAGGCCCGAAAGCGCCCAGCCGTTGCCGGCGGCCTGGATGTTGTGCTGGATGCGGGCGACGGTTTCCTCGACGCCGAAGGGACTGACGGTTTCGTGGAACATGAGGCCGCCCATGGCATTCCAGGCCAGGACCGCGGTGAACACGATGCCGACAATGAAGCTACCCACGATTTTCAACATGTCCGGATCCCCCGATCGTTATAACATTGTTTTCTTATATTCCGATACGCTTCAGCGCATCTTGACGCACGTCAAAAGATGCCCTTGCGGGGACTTCGTGAAAGTCAGCCGTCGCGAGACGCTGGTTAGATCCGGTCCAGCAGAACCGCGAGTTCCGCCTGGCCGACGGCCGGCTGAAGGGTGGGATAGGGTGGCTTCGGCCAGCGCCAGTCCGGTTCCCGGAACAGGGCGCGCATGGCGTTGATGTCGCAGTGGTAGGGCGGCCCTTCGATGAAGCCTTCGGCTGCGCTATCCTTGCGCGCCTGCATGAACAGCGCCAACAGCCGGCCGCCGGGCCGCAGCCAGGCGTGCAACTGCGCGGCGTAGCGTTGCCAGTGGTCGGGATAGAGCGCGCACAGGCAGGCCTGTTCGAATATCGCGTCGACCGGCGCCTCGGGCTGCCATCGCAGCACGTCCGCCTCGACCAGCCGGGCCGTCAGGCCATGGGCCGCCAGCAGGGCCCGACAGCGGTCCAGTGCCGTGGCGGCATAGTCGATGCCGATGACGTCCATGCCTGCCGCCGCCAGCGCCGCAACCTCCCACCCTTGGCCGCAGCCGGGAACGATGACGCGGCTGCCGCGCGCCACCGCGCCTGCCGCGATCCAGCGCGCGACCTGGGCGTTCGCCTGACCGCGATCCCAGGGCATCTGCCCGGTGGCGAAGCGGTCCTGCCAGAATTCCTGCGATGGTCCTGCCATGGTCAACGCGCCGCGAGTCGATGTTTCCTGATTTTACCGACGACGTGCATTTCGCAGGCCCGGCAATCGAATTCCAGCCGCAGCTTGTCATGGCCATGGATCAGCACCATCGGCTCGGCGCGCACCTGGCCCTGCACACCGGTGACGCCCTTGGCCTGCTTCGGGCAGAGACTGAACGAATAGCGCAGGCAGTGGCGCGTGATCATCAGCGGCACCTCGCCGGTTTCCTCGTGCGCCTCGTAGGCGGCGGCGATCAGCTTGACGCCGTGCTTCTCGTAGAAACGGCGCGCGGCGGCGTTGTAGACGTTGGCGAGGAAAGACAGCGATTCCTCCAGGTAAGGTACGGGCGGCTCGACGGCGGCGCGGCGCAGCGGTCTTCGATAAGCGGCCCGACGCGCCTCGATCAGCGCAGCCACGGCGTCGCGGCGCAACTGGTTGAGCAGCGAGTTGGGGATGAAGCGCGGCTCGGCCCAGGCCACAGACAGGTCGGACAAGACAAAGTCGGTGTTGCCCAGCCGGCCGAGCGGTTCGCGCAGCATCGTTTCGGCCAATTCGGCGTGCCGCGACGGCTGACTTTCGCAGGCGATGCTTGCCATGGCGGCGACGCCGTCGCTGTCGGTCAGCGTTAGCGCGTATCCATCCTCGGTTTCGGCGAAGTGGGCGGCGACGGCAATTTTCCGCTCGGCCGAGGTCTTCGTCAGCGCTTGTTCCCAGGCATGATCGCGGTTGCGGTGGAGGGCGAGGCCGGGCCTGAGGCCGGGCAGGTCGGCGACGCGCTCGTTGGGCCGCACGCGCCACAGGTTTGCGCCGATCTTCTCGACCGTGTTCGCCTGCATGCCGGCGGCCTCGCGCTTGTGCAGCCAGGCCAGGCCGTCGCCGTTGGCCATGGTGTCATGGGTCTCAATATCGACGAAATCCGGACCGACCGTCGCCACCGTGCCGAGCGGCACGCCGATGAAGGCGGGCGTGTCGAAGGCGCCGATGTCGGCCTGGCGGCCGCGGCTGAAATAATCGGTGGCGCCGCGATGGAAAGTCTTGTCCGGGGCGGGCGTGAAGTGGAGTTCCGTGCTACCGCTGGACGCTGCCTGCACGCCGAGCGCGTCGAGCAGCCGGCGGTAATGGCCGGTGATGTTCTTGACGTAGGGCGCGTCCTTGTAGCGACCCTCGATCTTGAAACTCGCCACGCCGGCATCGATCAGTGCCTTGAGATTCGCGCTCTGGTTGTTGTCCTTGAGCGACAGCACGTGTTTCTGGAAAGCGACCACGCGGCCGCCTGTGTCCTGCAGCGTGTAGGGCAGGCGGCAGGCCTGCGAGCAGTCGCCGCGATTGGCGCTGCGGCCGGTCTGGGCGTGGCTGATGTAGCACTGGCCCGAGTAGGCGACGCACAGTGCGCCATGGACGAAATGCTCGATCACCACGTCGGCCGGCACGGCGGCGCGCACCGCCTTGATCTCGTCGATGCTCAGTTCGCGCGCCAGCACCAGTTGCGAGAAGCCGGCGTCGGCGAGGAAGCGCGCCTTCGCCGGCGTGCGAATGTCGCATTGCGTCGAGGCATGCAGGTCGATCGGCGGCAGGTCGAGCTCCAGCAGGCCCATGTCCTGGACGATCAGCGCGTCGACGCCGGCGTTCCAGCAGTCGTGGGCGAGCTGGCGCGCCGGCGCCAACTCGTCGTCGCGCAGGATGGTGTTGAGGGCGACGTAGATGCGGGCGTTGAACTTGTGCGCGAATGCGACGAGTTCGGCGATGTCCTGCATCGCATTGCCCGCCTTGTCGCGGGCGCCGAAGGCCGGGCCGCCGATGTAAACCGCGTCGGCGCCGTGCAGGATGGCTTCGCGGCCGATCGCCGCCGTCTTCGCCGGCGCCAGTAGCTCGACCTTGGCGGTCACGGCTTCCTGGGTTTGCGTGGCGCCGGCTTGTCGAACTTCGCCACCGACTTGTTCGCCGGGGCCTTGCGCGGCGGTGGCGCGTCGGTGTCGAACGGCCGGATGGCGAGCGGTGTTTGCTTGACGCGCGTCTTCTTCAGCGTTGCCAGCACATCGGGCGGCAGCTCGGGCAGCTCGACGGTCGAGAACTCCGCGAACAGGTGGATCTGGCCGATGTATTTGCCGGCGATGCCGCCCTCGTTGGCGATGGCGCCGACGATTTCCTTGGGCGTGGCGCCGAGCTTGCGGCCGACTTCGATGCGGTAGCGCTTGAGGTCGCCGTCGGCCAGCGTCGGCTTGGCTTTGTCGCCACCCGCAAAGTCAGCCGTGGCGGCACGCCGCTCGCGCTTCGGTTTCTCGCCTGCTGGCGTTGATGCTGGCGGTGGCGGCGGCACGGGAACGTCGGGCAGGTCCGGCTTCAGCGGCCGGTCGCGCGTGGCGAGGAAGGCCAGCGCGGCGGCGATCTGGCGCGTCGCCAGGTTCTGCTCGCTTTCCATGCGGCGGATCACGTCGTAGAAGTAGTCGAGGTTTTCGTTGCCCAGCGTTTCCAGGATCTGCTGCTGGAACTGGGCGACGCGGCGCTCGGCGACTTCGCCGGCGGTGGGCAGCGAGATCGGCTCGATCTTCTGGCGCGTGGCGTGCTCGATGGCCTTGAGCATGCGCTGCTCGCGCGGTGCCACGAACAGGATGGCGGTGCCGGCGCGGCCGGCCCGCCCCGTCCTGCCGATGCGGTGGATGTAGGCTTCGGTATCGTAGGGAATGTCGTAGTTGATGACGTGCGAAACGCGCGGCACGTCGATGCCGCGGGCGGCGACGTCGGTGGCGACGACGATGTCGAGGCTGCCGTTCTTCAGCCGCTCGATGACCTGCTCGCGCAGGCCCTGGGTCATGTCGCCGTTCAGCGCGGCGGCTTCGAGGCCGCGCGCCTCCAGCTTCTCGGCCAGTTCGACGGTGGCGAGCTTGGTGCGTACGAAGACGATGGCGGCGTCGAAATCCTCCTCCACCTCCAGCATGCGCGTCAGCGCGTCGAGCTTGTCGGCGCCGCGCGCGATCCAGTAGCGCTGGCGGATGGTGGAAACGGTGGCGGTCGCCGCCTTGATCTTGATCTGCTCCGGATCGCGCTGGTAGCGCTTGGCGATGCGGCGGATCGGCTCGGGCATGGTGGCCGAGAACAGCGCCGTCTGGCGCGTCGCCGGCGTGTGTTCGAGAATCCATTCGACGTCGTCGATGAAGCCCATGCGCAGCATTTCGTCGGCCTCGTCGAGCACCAGTGTCTGCAGCGCATCGAGGCTGAGGCTCTTGCGTTCCAGGTGGTCCATGATGCGGCCCGGCGTGCCGACGATGACGTGGGCGCCGCGCGACAGCGCGCGCAACTGGATGACCATGCTCTGGCCGCCGTAGAGCGGCAGCACGTGGAAGCCGGGCATGTGCTTGGCGTACTTCTGGAAGGCCTCGGCAACCTGGATGGCCAGCTCGCGCGTCGGCGTCAGCACCAGCGCCTGCGGCATCTTGACGGCGAGGTCGAGACGAGCCAGTACCGGCAGGGCGAAGGCCGCTGTTTTCCCCGTACCGGTCTGGGCTTCGCCGAGCAGGTCGCGGCCGGCCAGCAGGATCGGGATGCAGGCGGCCTGGATGGGCGAGGGCGTTTCGTAGCCGACGTCGGCGAGCGCGGCCAGCAGGGCGGGCGGCAGCTGCAGCGCCGCGAAGGAATCGATGGTGTCTGTCATGGGGTGCCCGATGCAACGGGGAAAGGCGATCGGCGGGGCCGCTCATTGGCCACGAAGGCCGGCATTATCGCAGACAGGCATAATGCGCGTCCATGAAGATCCTCGACGAACTCAAGCTGCGCGTGCGTGCCGCCTCGGGGCCTGGCGGCATGGCGGACTACTTTCACATCCTGCTCATGGAGGGCGGACTGAAGCAGGTGATCGGGATCGTCGATGCGCATCCGGCGCTGCTCGCCGAGCTGCTGCCCATCGTCGGCAATCCCGACGCCAGCATGAACGTCAGCCTCGGCGCCTCGGCGGTGTTCGAGCGCTATGCCGGCCAGGAACCGCTGCGCGTGCTGGTGCCGAAGCTCGGCAAACTTGCGGAACATGCCGACGCGCGCGTGCGCGCCGACGCCTGCCATTACCTGGGCCTGTCGCGCTCGCCGCTGGCGCGCGCCTTCCTGACGCCGCGCCTGAGCGACGACAGCGCCGAGGTGCGTGAGATCGCCGGGGACAGCCTGGCCGAGCTTGAAGAATAATCGGATCGCCGTGGTCGGCGGCGGCCCGGCCGGGCTGATGGCGGCGGAAGTGCTGAGCCGGGCAGGCCGCATTGAAGGATTCGGCGTCGCGTTGTACGACGCCATGCCTTCGGTCGGCCGCAAGTTCCTGATGGCCGGCAAGGGCGGCCTGAACCTCAGCCACGCCGAAGCGGCGGAGCGCTTTCTCGGTCGTTACGGCGAGCGCCGCGCGTTCGTCGCGCCCTGGCTGGCCGGCTTCGGCGTCGACGACCTGCGCGCCTGGGCGCGCGGGCTGGGCGTCGAGACCTATGTCGGCTCGTCGGGCCGCATCTTTCCGGTCGACATGAAGGCGGCACCGCTCTTGCGCGCCTGGCTGCACCGGCTGCGTGTCGATGGCGTCAAGTTTCACGTCCGCCATCGCTGGCTGGGCTGGAATGCGGCTGGCGACCTGCGCTTCGCCACGCCGGAAGGCGAAGCGAGCGCCAAGGCGGATGCGCTGGTGCTGGCGCTGGGCGGCGGCAGCTGGGCGAAGCTCGGCTCCGACGGCGCCTGGGTGGCGACGCTGGAAAACGCGGGCATTCCGGTGGCGCCGCTCAAGCCGGCCAACTGTGGCTTCGAGGTGAACTGGAGCGCCTTCTTCCGCGACAAGTTCGCCGGCCAGCCGGTGAAATCGGTGGCGGCGAGCTTCGGCAATGCGACCCGGCGCGGCGAATTCGTGATCACCAAGCATGGCATCGAAGGCGGCTTGATCTATGCTTTTTCGGCCGCGCTGCGCGACGCCATCGAAGCAGACGGACATGCCGACCTGGAATTGGACCTGCTGCCGGACAAGTCGCTCGAACAAGTCGCCGCCGAAGTCGCATATCCGCGCGGCGCGCGTTCGCTGTCCAGCCATTTGCAGAGCCGGCTGGGTTTGAAAGGCGTCAAGGTCGGGCTGCTGCACGAATGCCTGGCAAAGGACGATATCGGCGTACCGCCACGGCTGACTTTGGGAATCAAGTCGCTCAAGCTGCGATTGTTGTCGCCGCGTCCGCTCGACGAGGCGATCAGCAGCGCCGGCGGCGTGTGTTTCGACGGACTCGACGAACGCCTGATGCTGCGCAAGAGACCGGGTGTGTTCTGCGCCGGCGAGATGCTCGACTGGGAGGCGCCGACCGGCGGCTACCTGCTCACCGCCTGTTTCGCCAGCGGCCGCGCAGCGGGACAGGGCGTGCTGGACTGGCTGTCCAGTCGGCGATAATACGCCCATGCCCATCCAATGGTTCCCCGGCCACATGACCTCGGCGCGCAAGAAGGCCGCCGAAACCATGGCTATGACAGACGTCGTCATCGAAGTGCTCGACGCGCGCTGCCCGGAAGCGAGCAGCAATCCGATGATCCGCGAGTTGCGGCTGGCGCGGCAGCGGCCCTGCCTGCGGCTGCTGAACAAGGCCGACCTCGCCGATGCCGACGCCACGAAGGCCTGGCTCGACTACTACAACCGACAGCCGGGCGTGAAGGCGGTGGCGATCTCCTGCAAGAAGCCGGGCGATGCCGCGAAAGTGCCGGCGCTGTGCCAGTCGCTGGCGCCGCATCGCAACGACGGCACCAAGCCGTTGCGCATGATGATCATGGGCATTCCCAACGTCGGCAAGTCGACGCTGCTCAACGCACTGGCGAAGAAGCGCATCGCGGCGGTGGGCGACGAGCCGGCGGTGACCAAGCAACAGCAGCGCATCGACCTTTCGCCGCGGCAGACGCTGTTCGACACGCCGGGCCTGATGTGGCCGAAGATCGAGCACGATGAGGATGGTTACATGCTCGCCGCCAGCCACGCCATCGGCGTCAATGCGGTGATCGAGGAGGAGGTGGCGAGCTTTCTCGCCGGCCTGCTGCTGGCGCGGTATCCCGATCGCTTGACCAGACGCTACGGGTTTGCCACCGATGCCATGGATCCGGCGAGCGTCATCGACGCCGTCGCCAAGAAGCGCGGCTGCCTGGTACGAGGCCGAAACGGTGAATACGACCGGGAAAAGGCCGCAATTGTCCTCTTAACCGACTATCGGAGCGGCGCCTTGGGCAGAATTAGCCTGGAAACACCCGCCAGTCGTCAGAAGGCTCTGGCACAGCAGATTCCAAGCCCATGAATTAATGAAGAATCGATCTGAACAATCTTTTGGCCGAGCATTTTGTCGCCGAGACCCGACACCAAAACCTATATCGAAAGCACTAGTATCGTCCGCTGCAATTTCATGCCGGCAACCACTCGGCGACGCTTAGGTGCTGGAATTGCAGAGGAGCGCCATGATGAATCCAAAATTACCTTCCGACGATATTTTTTCAGGCCAGACCGGCTACAGTCTCTGCATGGCGGATAACGAAAGTCAGCGGCGGGAAGTCGCCGGCCTGGTGGATCGAATGTACGCTTGGCGCGGCTATAAGGGCGGCAGCGCGACCTCGGTCCATGCCGACCAGACCAAGACGGTGTTTCAAGTGCGCCGTGCCGAGCAACTCATCGCCACCCTGACTTTGCGCATGGATTCGGAAACGGGCTTGCTCGCGGACGGCCTGTACCGCGACGAAGTGGACCTGTTCCGCGGAATGGGCGGCACCCTCTGCGAACTCACCGGCTTGGCGGTAGCGCCCGGCGAAGATTCGCCGGAAGTCCTGAAAGCCCTGTTCCAGGCGGCCTACATGGTCGGCCATCAGCACTTCGGCGCCAGCGACGTCTTCATCGAAGTCAATCCGCGCCACGTTTCGTACTATCGGCGCATCGGCTTCCGCGCGGTCGGCACCATGCGCATTTGCCCGCGCGTTGCCGCGCCCGCCATCCTCATGCACCTCGATCTCGACGACTGGGAGCAGGACACCCTGCTGAAGCAGCGCATCGCGGCCTGAGAGCCGCGACCGGTCATTCCACGATCTTGCTGATCGGCAGTTCGATGATGCCGCGCGCGCCGGCGGCATAAAGGCTCGGGATCAGTTCCCGCACCAGTTTTTCTTCGACCACGGTCGACATCTCCACCCAGTTGCTGTCCGCCAGCGTCGACACCGTCGGCGTCGCCAGCGCCGGCAGCAGCTTGAGGATGGCATCGACGTCCTGGCGCGGCACGTTCATCGACAGCAGCACTCGCGTGGCAGCGGCGATGGCGCCCTTGAGCATCATCAGCAAGCGGTCGATTTTTTGCTTCTTCCAAACGTCGGCGACCGCCTCGCGGTTGGCGATGAAGCGCGGCGTGCTTTCCAGCACGACGTGCATGACCTTGAGGTTGTTGGCGCGCAGCGAGGAGCCGGTTTCCGAGACGTCGACGATGGCGTCGGCGAGGATGGGCGGCTTGACTTCCGTTGCGCCCCAGGAGAATTCGATGTCGGCAGTGACGCCATGCTCGGCCAGGAAGCGCCGGGTCATGCCGACGGCCTCGGTGGCGATACGCTTGCCCTGCAGATCCTTGACGGCGTCGAATGGCGAGCCCTCCTTGGATGCCATGACCCAGCGCACGATGCCGTAGTTGGGCCAGGGGGCCCGCAGATCGGCGAGTTCCTGGACATCGGCGCCGGTTTCGAGAATCCAGTCGAGGCCGGTGATCGCGCAGTCGATGATGCCCTGGCCGACATAGCGCGCCATTTCCTGCGGCCGGATCAGGATGCACTGGATTTCGGCATCGTCGATGTCCGGGTAATACGAGCGGCCGGAGATGCGCAGGTTGTAGCCGGCGCGCTGGAAGAGGCTCTGGGTGGTGTCCTGCAGGCTGCCCTTGGGAATGCCCAGGCGAAGGCGTGGTCTGGTGTCCATGGTCTGGCTCCGTTTTCGAGGCGGCAGTCTATCCGAACAACTGCCGCCCCGGGGGCACGGCGTCCCGCCGCGGCTGAGCAGCCCAGGGGGCGCAGGGCGCCACGACATGGCGGTCCCGAGCAACGCCAGGGATGGCGCGAAGCGCCCCACTGTTCGAAACTGTCAACCCGGCTTGGCCGGCGCTCGTTGTTTCCCCCACGCGGCGGGTGTTCGCCGGCTTTGGAGCAAGGTCATGGGCAGACTCAGCGAAGAGTCTTTCGAGCAGTTCCTGGAGTCGCTGAAAGCGGCGGGGATCGCCATCATCAACGAAACCGAGCTACGCGCACGCCTCGCCGAGGCGCAGCGTTGGCGCTATGCGTTCGCCACATTGGCGGCGAACGGCAAGACGCTGGGCATCCGTTTCGTCAATCGCCGGGAAGGCGCCAACGACGCGCAGATATGGAATGCGTTTGCCCGTTTCGATTTCCCCAGGCAACTCCAGGCTGCCTTCGCCGACAGCCTGAAGTCGGAACATTGACGCCTGCCGACCGGTCCGCTACCGGCTGATCGGCTTGTAGCGGATGCGGTGCGGCTTGGCGCCTTCCTCGCCCAGGCGCTTCTTCTTGTCTTCCTCGTACTCGTGGTAGTTGCCGGCAAAGAAGAACCATTGCGAATCGCCCTCGCAGGCCAGGATATGGGTGGCGATGCGGTCGAGGAACCAGCGGTCGTGAGAGATCACCAGCACGCAGCCGGCAAATTCCAGTAACGCATCCTCCAGCGCGCGCAGCGTTTCCACGTCGAGGTCGTTCGAGGGTTCGTCGAGCAGCAGGACGTTGCCGCCCTGGATCAGCGTCTTGGAAAGATGCAGGCGGCCGCGCTCGCCACCCGAGAGGTTGCCGACGATCTTCTGCTGGTCGGCGCCCTTGAAGTTGAAGCGGCCGAGGTAGGCGCGGCTCGGCATCTCGAACTTGCCGACGGTGAGGATGTCCTGGCCGCCCGAAACGGCTTCCCAGACGGTCTTGTCGTTTTCCAGGCCCTCGCGCGACTGGTCCACCGAGGCGATCTGCGCCGTCGGCCCGACGACGATCTCGCCGGCATCGGGCTGCTCGCGCTGCTGGATCATGCGGAACAGCGTCGACTTGCCGGCGCCGTTGGGGCCGATGATGCCGACGATGGCGCCCGGCGGCATCTTGAACGACAGGTTGTCGATCAGCAGGCGGTCGCCGTAACTCTTGGAAACGCCCTTGAACTCGATGACTTCGTTGCCCAGCCGCTCGCCGGGCGGAATGAAGATTTCCTGCGTCTCGTTGCGCTTCTGGTACTCGAAGCTCGACATTTCCTCGTAGCGGGCCAGGCGCGCCTTCGACTTGGCCTGGCGCGCCTTCGGGTTCTGGCGCACCCATTCGAGCTCGGTCTTCATCGCCTTCATGTGGGCGTCGACCTGCTTCTGTTCCTGTTCCAGACGCGCTTCCTTCTGCTCCAGCCAGGACGAGTAGTTGCCCTTCCAGGGAATGCCCTGGCCGCGGTCGAGTTCGAGGATCCACTCGGCGGCGTTGTCGAGGAAGTAGCGGTCGTGGGTGACGGCGACGACGGTGCCGGGGAAGCGCACCAGGAACTGCTCGAGCCACTCGACCGACTCGGCATCCAGGTGGTTGGTCGGCTCGTCGAGCAGCAGCATGTCGGGCTTCGACAGCAATAGCTGGCAGAGCGCAACGCGGCGCTTTTCGCCGCCCGAGAGGTTCTTGATGAGCGCGTCCCAGGGCGGCAGGCGCAGGGCATCGGCGGCGATTTCCATCTGGTTCTCGACGTCGGCGCCCGAGGTGGCGAGGATGGCCTCGTACTTCGCCTGCTCCTCGGCCAGCTTGTCGAAATCGGCGTCCGGTTCGGCGTAGGCGGCGTAAATCTCGTCCAGCTTCTTCTGCGCATTGACGACGTCGCCGAGGCCGGCTTCCACTTCCTGGCGGACCGTGTTGTCCGGATGAAGCTGCGGTTCCTGCGGCAGATAGCCGATGGAAATGCCCGGCTGCCACTGCACCTCGCCGTCGTAGTCCTTGTCGGCGCCGGCCATGATCTTCAGCACGGTGGATTTGCCAGAGCCGTTGAGGCCCAGGAGGCCGATCTTGGCGCCGGGAAAGAAGGAGAGGGAGATATCCTTGATGATCTGACGCTTGGGCGGAACGATCTTGTTCACGCGCAGCATCGACATTACGTATTGAGCCATTTGCATCCAGAAGAAAAGGGAATTGTCGGGCGTTGCACCGAAGCCGTTCGACTGCGGCAGGGCCGCCACGCGGCACCAGGCGGTATTTTGCGCCGAAGTGGCTGGAATCGGTGAAGATGCGGGCAGATTTTTCGTCTTTCGACAGTTGCCCACGGCGGCCAAAGGTGTATATACTAGTTTGAGATCAAACAATTTGACGCCAAGCACTGACGTCAACCACAAAACCATCGCCTGTCTCGGAGGTATTGATGAAATCGCTGCTATTCCTCACGGTCAACGGGCGACAGCGCGAAGACGCCGTCGCCGAAAACATGCTGCTGATCGATTACTTGCGCGAACAGCTCGGTTTCACCGGCACCAAGCAGGGTTGTGACGGTGGCGAATGCGGCGCTTGCACGGTGCTGGTGGACGACAAGCCGCGCCTGGCCTGCTGTACGCTGGCCCACAGCGTTGCCGGCTGCCGGGTCGATACCATCGAAGGCAGCGCGACGAACGGCGGGCTGTCGCGCTTGCAGCGGGCATTCCACGAACATCTCGGCACCCAATGCGGATTTTGCACGCCGGGCATGATCATGGCGGCGGAAGGGCTGCTGCGCGCCAATCCCCGCCCGGACCAGGCCGAGATTCGCGCGGCGCTGGGCGGGAATATCTGCCGCTGCACCGGTTACGTGAAGATCATCGAATCGGTCGAAGCGGCCGTTGGCATGCCGGAGGCCGCATGAACGCGCCCGATCGCGAGCTTCAACAACTTCGTGTCGCGGACGAGCGGCGGGGCGTCGGCGTACGCCTGCCGTTCGTCGATGGCGTTGAGAAAGTCACCGGCACGGCGCGTTACACGGCGGATCTGCCGGCGCCCAACGCCTTGGTCGGCATGATCCTGCGCAGCCCTTACGCCCATGCCGAGCTGCTTGAGGTCGACATCGCCGAAGCGCTGAGCCTGCCGGGGGTGCGCGCCGTCATTACGGGCGATGAATGCGACATGCCCTACGGCGTGATTCCGATCGCCCAGAACGAGTTC
>JAGVUA010000052.1 GCA_019136545.1 Betaproteobacteria bacterium | reverse complement strand
GATCGACAAGCTCGAAGGCCGCGTCACGGCCGTGCTGCTGACGCCCTATCCGCCCGGCATACCGCTGTTGATTCCCGGCGAACGCTTCAACAAGACCATCGTGCGCTATCTCGAATTCGCCCGCGAGTTCAACGCCAGGTTCCCCGGCTTCGAGACCGACATCCACGGCCTGGTCAAGGAAAACGGCGAAGGCTATTACGTCGACTGCGTCGCCCGCGAATAGCCCGTTCCGCAAAGTCAGGCGCGGCGACGCGCCGCCCGCCTTCCTTCGATCGCAATAGGCCCCATATGCGCATCTCGCAGTTTCCCAAGCCGGTGCTTACGTCCAGAAGCAAGAGCCTCGGCATGCTTTCGCGCCGCCCCGATCTGTCGCGCGAATACTTCCAGCGCTATTACGAAACCAGCCACGCCCCGCTGGGCATGCGCCACTATCCCTTCGCGAAGTACGTGCGCAACCACGTGCAGGGAGAAGGCGATCCGGGTTTCGACACCCTCTCCGAGTTCTGGCTGGACGGGCGGCGAGCGGACGAGCGCTTCGATCCGGTCAAGGCCGGTGCCATCATGGACCAGGACGAGATGAAGTTCATGGATCGATCGAACAAGCGCGCCGGCCCGGTGATGGAGTATCTGCTGTTCGGGCCGGCGCGGGGCGTGGAGACGGAGCCGGTGCACAAGCGGGCCATGCTATTGACGCGCTCGGCGGCGCTGACCGACGAGGCGTTTCTCGGCCTGGCCGCGGATTTCGGCCAGCAGGTGTGCGCGGCAAACGGCCCCGCCATCTTCCGGGCGATGCTCGATGTCGTGCGCACCCTGCCCGGTGGCGGCGGCGTTGCGTCCGCTTCGGTGCCGTATCTGGCTATCCCCCATGCCGGCATCCTGTGGTACTGGCTTGAGGAAAACCGCCGCCTGGACAGCGTTCCCGAGCCGCCGCCGGGGGTCAGCGTGACGGCTGCCGTTTCGATGGTGAGCCACGAGACGTCGCCGGAATTGCTGGCGACGGCGTATGGGGCGAACGACGACCCGGTACCTGCGACCTAGGCGCAGCACCAAGGGCTTCGGAGCAAGACGCTTGCGGTAGGGCGTGCGCCAGTGCCGTGCGATGGGCATCCGGCGATCGCCCCGTCCATTGCACGAAGGCGCGGCGGAACGCACGGGCATCGCCAAAGCCCAGTCGAATGGCGACCTCGGCGATCTTGAGGCGCGAACCCGGCGCCAGCAGCTCCATGGCGAGCCGGCGCCGGCAGCGCTCCTTGATGTCCCGCAGGCTCACCGACTCGTCCGCCAGACGTCGACGGAACGTCGCGCTGCTGATGTTGAAGACGTTCGCCAGTTGCGCCACGGTCGGGACGGCTTCACCGCGCGCCAGCTGAGTGTTGATCAGGTGCTCGATGGCTTCCGCGAAATGAAACTCGCCCGAAGGATCGCGCATCAGGTCGAACGGGAACAGGCGCAGCAATTCCACCAGCCGCGGGTAGCTGCGCACGACGGGTTTGGCCAGATACCTTGCCGGAAAGCGGAAATGATTGCCTTGCTGCCGGTAGAGGAGAGGATGATGGAACAGCCGCAGCAGCGTTTCCGTGTTGCCGCGATGCTCGTAGGTGACGGCGTAGCCCGCGATCGGAATGGCCTCGCCGATCAGCCAGCTGAACAGGCGGTGATAGAACGACAGCCCGGTCAGGTCGGCGAACAGGCCGCTGGTGCTGTGCGGCAGGCGCAAGGTATCCATGTGGAAGATGGCGTCCTGATCCTGGATTTCCAGGGACAGTTCCGCCGCCCGCCCGCCCAGCATGGCGCAGAAGCGCACTGCGCGCTGGATCACCGCCTCCAGGGTTTCGCAATTGATCACGCAGTAGCACAGCATGTCCACTTCGTCCTTGCTCATCGGCGGCAGATTGCGCTCCCGGTTGGCGTGGTCGGACAGCAGCGTGATGCAGGTGCGGTAGATCGCCATGAAGTGTTCGTCGGAAATCAGGCGCACGCGGCCCTGGCGCAGGTCGTCGACGGCGAATGGCAGGCGCAGCCGTGTCAGGATCGCCGCCGGATCCTCGCCGATGGCGGCGATGTCCTCGAGCAGCGTCAGTGGAAAGTCGGCCGACACGGCCCGGGGAGGCTTGTTGAGCGCGGGATGACGCATGACGCGCCATGTTGCGCCGATTGCGGCGCGCCGGCAAGCCTTGAGCGATTCTGTCCCCCTGTTGCCGCTTTGCGGCCTCTGCCCTCGGGCTCGAGCCCAACATAATTTGCCCATGCGGCGCGCCGGTCGCCGCGACCATCCATGCCAACGGAAGAGGGGGCGGCAATGACGATCGCGAAACGGGAAATTCGCTATGGCGGGGCCATGCTCGATCAGAGGGAGATCGACGCCGTGGTGAATGTGATGAAGACCAGCATGGTGCCCATGGTCAACGTGCAGTCGTTTGAAGCCCGCTGTGCCAAGCTGCTGGGCAAGCGGTACGGTGTGATGGTGAACTCCGGCAGCGCGGCCCTGTTGATGGCCATCCGCCTGCTGGATCTGCCGCCGGGTTCCGAGATCATCACTCCGACACTGACCTTCGGCACCGATATTTCCGGCATCGTGCTCAACGGCCATGTTCCGGTGCTGGTCGATGTCGAGCCGGACACCTACCAGATCGATATCGATAGGATCGAGCGCAACATCACCCCCAAGACCAAGGCCATGCTGATCCCCAATCTGGTGGGCGGCATGCCCGACTGGGACCGGCTGCGCGCCATCGCCGACAAGCATGGACTGAAGTTGATCGAAGACAGTTGCGATACGCTGGGCGGCACCTATCGCGGCCGGCCCGCGGGCGAACGCGCCGACATCAGCGTCACCAGTTTTTCCATCTTCCACATCATCACCTGCCTGGGCAACGGCGGCCTGGTGGCGATCAACGACGAGAAACGGTGGGACCGGGCACTGATGCTGCGCAACTGGGGGCGGTCCTCGGAAAAGTTCATGCACGGCACGCGCAAGGGCGACAGCGACGGCCGCTTCCTGGAGAACCTGGGCGACATCGAATACGACGGCATGTTCATTTTCGAGGAGATCGCCTACGGCTTCATTCCCAACGAGGCCGGTGCCGCCTTCGGCCATGAGCAGCTCAACAAGCTCGACGAGTTCACCCGCCTGCGCCAGGAACGCTTCGATCTCCACACGAAGTACATGGAAAAGCATTCCGACGTGTTCATCAAGGCCCGCGTGCATCCGGAGGTGTTCACCACCTGGATCTGCTACCCGGTGATGCTGCGCCCCGAACTGGGCTGGAGTCGGCGCGAACTCCAGGTCCATTTGGAGGAGGCGGGCATTTTCACGCGAGTGATATTCTCCGGGCACGCGGCAAGGCAGCCGATGATGAACGGCGTCGACTATCGCGTCGACCCCGCGGGCTGCCCCAACGCCGAGCGCGTCATGCGCCACGGGTTGATGCTGCCCTGTCACCCCACCATGACCGTCGAGGACTGCGAGTATCTGTATCAGGTGCTCGATGCGTTCATCGCCCAACGACGCGGTAAGTGAAGAGGAGCGCGCCATGCCAGCCAAGCTTGCCATTGCCGAAACCGACCTGGCGGTCAGCCCGCTGTGCCTGGGCACCAACATGTTCGGCACCGCGCAACCGTCGGACAAGGCGGCAGAGATTCTCGACACCTTTTTCGCGAGCGGCGGCAACTTCATCGATACCGCTCATTCCTACGGCGACTGGATTCCCGGCATCCCGAACGCGGCCAGTGAGCGCGTGCTCGGCGAACTGCTGAAAGGGCGACCGCGCCAAGCGTTCGTGATCGCGACCAAGGGCTGCGAGTTCGATTATCGGAAGGGTGATTTCGCCTTGCGCGTCACGCCCGCCCACCTGGAGGCGGATTTGTCGGCCAGCCTGGAACTGCTGGACCTGGACTGCATCGATCTTTATTGGCTGCACCGCGACGACCCGGCGCGACCGGTCAGGGAAATCATCGATGCTCTGATCGGTCACCAGCGGGCGGGCCGCATCCGCCATTTCGGCTGTTCCAACTGGAGCGTGGCCCGTATCCTGGAGGCGCAGCAATACGCGGCCAGCCTCGGCCACGTGGGCTTCGTCGCCTGCCAGCCCATGTGGGGGCTGGCCGAGCCGGACCGTGCCGCCATGGCGACCTACGCGCCCGGCGGCTATTACGAAGATGGCTACCCGGTGCTGCACCGGGCCGGCATGACCATGATTCCCTATTCGGGCCAGAGCCGCGGCATCTTCAGCAAAATGGCGGCGGGACTCGCGAAGGAAGCCGTCGGCCCGGACGTCGCCGCCCTCTACTATCACGCGCGCAACTTGTGCAAGGTCGAAATGCTCAAGACGATCGCGGCCCGCCGCGCCGCGTCGGTCAATGACATCGTTTTGGCTTACCTGACTTCGCAGCCGCTGCCGACTATCCCCATCATCGGTTGCAGTTCGGCGCGGCAGTTGCGCGAGAGCCTTGCCGCCTGCGCGATACGCCTGTCGCCCGAGGAGCTGCGCCAGCTCAGGGAGGCGTGAGATGGCCGCTGCGCGCCGCCGCCTGTTCGATGTCTGCGTGATCGGTACCGGCGCCGGCGGCGGCGTCATGATCGACGAACTCACCCGCGCCGGCATGTCGGTGGTGGCCCTGGAGCGCGGACCGCGCCTGGGCCAGGCCGACTTCATGGCCCACGACGAATTGTCGAACGTCATCCGCGGCACCGGGTTCGCGCCGGACCTCCGGGAAACCCTGCGCCAAAGCGAAGGCGAGACCGCCGTGGCGCGGCGCTTCACCATGCTCGGGCAATGCGTCGGCGGCAGCAATGTGCACTGGGGCGCCATGTCCTGGCGCCTGCGGCCGGACGAGTTCAAGGCCTTGCGCCAGGACGGACCGACGGCAGGCGCCAACCTGGCCGATTGGCCGGTCGACGCCGTCGAGATGTCGCCCTGGTACGACAAGGCGGAGGCGGCCTACGGCGTGGCGGGCGGCGCGGTGCATAACGCGCCGCATCCGGGCAAGCGCTACCCCAATCCACCCCATCCGCCGCGCAGCGGCAGCCGCGTGTTCGACCGCGCCGTCCGCAAGCTCGGCTACACGCCCTTTCCCATTCCCCTCGCCGTCAACAGCCGGCCCTACCCGGCCCTACCGGAACCGCGCCGGCTGCACCAACAGCGGCATGTGCGTCATGTTCGGCTGCCCTGTGGATGCCAAGGCTTCGCCGATTTCCGTGGGACTGCCGCGCGCGCTGGCGACCGGCCGGCTCGATCTCCGGCCGGCCAGCCGCGTGCACGAGCTGGTCGTCGATGCGGCCGGCCGCGTCACGACGGCGCGCTATCTCGACGCCAAGGGGCGCCAGCACGAAGTGCGCGCGCGCCAGTTCATCGTTGCCGGCGGCAGCCTGGGTTCCGCCCATCTTCTGCTGATGTCGCGCTCCGGCCGCTTCCGCGACGGCCTGGCCAACGGCAGCGGCCTGGTGGGGCGGCACCTGATGTACCACGTGCTGCCGGCGGTCTACTATCTGCACGAGACAGTGACCCGCGGCTGGCTCGGGCCCGTATCCGGCCAGGCCATCGACGACCTCCATGCCAGCGATCCGACGCGGGGCTTCGTCCGCGGCGCGGTGGTTACCGAGGCATACCCGGCCACGCCCGTCGTCTATGCCAGCAGCGCCGGCGGTCTCTGGGGTCCGGCGCTGAAGGACTACCTGCGGCAGTTCAACCGGGTCCACGCGCTGATCGGCATCGGCGAAGACCTGCCGGTACATGGCAATCGCGTCGATCTCGACCCCGTGCATCGGGACGAGCTCGGCCTGCCGGTCTGGCGCATCACTCATGCGCCGCACGCCAACGACCTCAAGCTGAAAGCCTACTACGAGCAAAAAATGCTGGAAATCGCGGCGGCGGCCGGCGCCGAACGCAGCTGGGTCGTCGATATGACGCAGGGCAGCACCGGCCACTTGCTGGGCACCTGCCGCATGGGCGTCGATGCGGAAAAATCCGTGCTCGACCGCTGGTGCCGCAGCCACGAGGTGGACAACCTGTGGGTGGTCGACGGCAGCTGCTTTCCCACCTCGGGCGGCTACAACCCGACCCTGACCATCGTCGCCAATGCCTATCGCGTCGCCGACCGCTTCATACGCGAGGCGCGGCGCCTCAACCTGAGGTAAGCCATGGACCAGCACGCTCGCCGCGACTTCGTCAAGACGCTAGGCGTGTGCCTGGTGTCCATGCATCTGCCGCGCCCGCTGGCGGCGCTGGCCGCTGCCAGCGGCAAGGAAGCGGCCACCTTCCGTCCGGCCGAATGGCGCTGCGTCGAGGCGATCTGTGCCGACATCATTCCGACCGACGGCGATCCCGGCGCCACCGAGGCCGGCTGCGTCAATTTCATCGACAAGGCGCTGGCGGCGGAGGATGCCCAGGCGCTGCCGCTCTACCGCGAGGCGCTGGCCGCCATCGATGCGCTGTGCGTCCAGGCCCACGGCGGCGTTTTCGCCCAACTCGACGGCGCGTTGCGCCAGCGAATGCTCGCGCAGATGCAACAGGGCAGCCTGGCCGGCTGGACCGCAAGAACA
>JAGVUA010000069.1 GCA_019136545.1 Betaproteobacteria bacterium | reverse complement strand
GCCCAGCGCATCGCCGCGCCGGAACATCACCCAGCCCTTGCTGTCGAGGATGAACGGGTCGTCGGGCGCCAGTTGCAGGGCCTTGTCGATCAGTTCCAGCGCTTCGTCGAGACGGAGGTTGCGATCGGCGAACGAGAAGCCGAGCGCATTGTAGGCATGGGCATGGTCCGGCTTGATCTCTATCAGGCGGCGCAGGTTGCGCTCCATCACCTCGAGCTTGTCGATCCGCTCGGCCAGCATGGCCGACTCGTAGAGCAAATCCGCCTGGTCGGGATGGGTGGCCAAGCCTTCCGCCACCACTGCATAGGCATCTTCGCCCCGGTTGGCCTCGCGCAGAAGCTGCGCCTCGGCGATCAGAAGCTGGCTTCGTTCGGCGGGATTGCCGACCGATGTCTGCTGCAGCCACCGGCGCGCCTCGGCCAGCTTGCCCTGCCGCGCCAACACATGCGCGGCGCGCATCCTGGCCGGCAGATACTGGCTGCCCGGCGTCACGGCGCTATACCACGCCAGCGCCTCGTCCCAGCGTTTGCGGTCCTCGCCGATCTGCCCAAGGTACGCGCGCGCGGTATTGGCTTCCGCATGATCGGTCTGAACCAGGCGCTTGAGCTGGGTTTCCGCTTCGTCGAAGTCGCGTAGCTGCAAGGAAAGCACGCCGACCGCGAAAATCACATCGCCGTTGTCGGCCGTCTCGGGACTGCCGAGCAGAATCCTGAATTGCACGCGTGCTTCGTCATACTGCTTTTCGGCAACCAGGGCCCGTGCGTACGCCAGCCGGGCATCGCGCGCGCGCGGGTTGGCCTCGACAAACGCGGCAAGAAAACTGAGCTGCTCCCGCGCGTTGCCCGTCATCTGCGCCCGCGCCAGCGCCGCCTGCTCCCAATCCGGCCGCAACGAGAGCGCGCGGTCGAGTTCGGACAGGGCCGCGCCCATATCCTTGGCGCCATACGCGGCTTGCGCGCGGGCAAAATGCGCTTCCGGAAGATCGAGGTAAGGTTCGGTGGCCTTGGCGACGATCTGCTGGGCATCGAGCTTGTCCGGGTGGCGCGCCAGGATGCGAGGCAACTGCATCAAGAACACGCCGCGCTCGTTGCCCGCGGCTTGCAGCTCCCGCGACAAGTGGGCGACCAGCTCCTCGGAGCGGCTGGTCACCGACAACAGGCCGCTCACCATCTGCTTCGGTTTCTCCGCACCCGGCTCGAGCTCCGACCACAGTCGCGCGGCTTCCAGGGCGGTATCGTAGTAGCGCGCGAACAGCGCGATCTCCGCGGCCCGGCGCGCCACCCGCGGATCCCGCGTCCGGCGCGCCAGATCCATGTAGGCCTCGGACGACAGCCCGACCTGCCCGCGACCGCCGGCAATCTCCGCCAGCAGGAATTGATAGACGAGTTGCGGAGTCAACGCCACCGAGGGCAAGTTGAGCGGCGCGGCCTCGCCAGCGCCTGGTTCGCGCTCCTGCTCGACAGCATGAGCGCCAAGCGCAAGGGTGGCCAGGAAAATGGGCAGCAGACGGCGTTTCAGGCGGTGTTTCATTCGGCAACTCAATTCGCAGTGTTCCGGACGGGCGGAACGGCGGGGCTCGCACTCACATACAATACCCGGATGATGTTAGCAGTTTCGCTCTGGGAAAGGCACTTACCCGCATGCCAGAACTCCCCGAAGTCGAAGTGACGCGCCTGGGTCTGGCCGCCCGCCTGACCGGCGAGAAGGTCGACCAGGTGACGACGCGCGTTCCGGCCCTGCGCTATCCGCTGCCGACCGACCTGTCGCGCACCTTGGCCAAGCGGATCCTTGGCGACATCCGACGGCGCGGCAAGTACTTGCTGTTCGATTTCGGCGCGGGGCATCTGTTGATCCATCTCGGCATGTCCGGAAGCCTGCGACTGGTGGCCAGGCATGAACCACCCCTCAAGCATGATCACTTCGACATCGGATTCGGGCCCCAGGTTCTTCGCATGCACGATCCGCGCAGATTTGGCGCGGCGCTGTGGCTCGAGGGCGATCCCGACCGCCATCCCTTGCTGGCCCGTCTCGGCGCGGAACCCCTGTCGCGCCAATTTTCGCCGCGCACGCTGGGCGCCGTCCTGGCCGGCAAGGCCCTGGCCATCAAGCCGGCCATCATGGATGCCGGCATCGTGGTCGGCGTAGGCAACATCTATGCCTCGGAAAGCCTGCATCGGGCCGGCATCGACCCGCGCCTTCCGGCCGGCGGGTTGTCGCCGGCGCGCCTGGCGCGCCTGGTGCCCGCCATCAAAACCACGCTGCGGGCCGCCATCCGTGCCGGCGGCAGCACCGTCCGCGATTACGTGCGCGCCGATGGCGGCGCCGGCGACTTCCAACAGCGGCATCGCGTCTATGGCCGCGCCGCCGAACCCTGCCGCCAGTGCGGCACGCCCATCCGTCTGCTGCGCCAGGGCAATCGTGCCACTTACTTCTGCCCGCGCTGCCAACGCTGATCATGAGCCTGACTGAACAATTCGACGCCTACCGCGCCTGGCGCGACAACCTCGACCGACAGGTCGTACGCCTGCGCGACTGGCTGCGGGAGGCCGATCTGCTCGACGGCCAGGCCGCGCAGCGCCTGCAGCGCGTGCGGGACCGCCTCGCCGAGGATAAGCTGAACGTGGCTTTCGTCGCGGAATTCTCCCGAGGCAAGTCCGAACTCATCAATGCCCTGTTCTTCGCCGACCGGGGCGGGCGCGTGTTGCCCTCCTCGGCGGGACGCACGACCATGTGTCCCACGGAGATCTCCTGGACCAAGGGGCAGTCGCCGGGTATCGCCCTGTTGCCGATCGAGACGCGGGCGGAAGGCGCCAGCATTGCCGACCTGCGCGGCGTGCCCGAAGCCTGGCAGAACTTCTCGTTCGATCCCGCCGTGCCGGAAAGCATGGCCCCGGCACTGCGGCGCGTGGGCGACGTCAAGAGCATGACCGCCGAAACGGCGCGCGCGCTCGGCTTCGCCGTGGGCGATGGCGTCGACGGCAGCCTGGTCGTCGACCGCGAAGGTCTCGTCGAGGTGCCGCGCTGGCGCCATGCCATGATCCGTTTTCCGCATCCGCTGCTGGAACAGGGCCTGGTCGTCCTCGACACGCCCGGGCTCAACGCCATCGGCGCCGAGCCGGAACTGACTTTATCGCTGCTGCCCAGCGCCCATGCCGTGCTGTTCGTGCTGGCCGCCGACACCGGCGTCACCCAGTCCGACCTGTCGGTGTGGCGCGAGCACGTCGGCGATGGCCCCGGGCGCCTGGTGGTGCTGAACAAGATCGACGGACTCTGGGACGGCCTGCGGCCCGACTGGGAAATCGAGGCCGAGATCGCCAGCCAGACGCGTTCGTGCGCGCAGATTCTCGGCCTGCCTGCGCGCCAGGTCTTCGCGGTCTCGGCTCAGAAGGGCCTGGTAGCAAAAGTCAATGGCGACAGCGACCTGCTGGCGCGCAGCAAGCTGCCGCGGCTGGAGGCGGCGCTGGCGACGGAACTGCTGCCGGGCAAGCGGGACATCGTCGCCAGCGGCACCGCCACCGAAGCCCTGCGGCTGTCGGCGGAAACGAAGCAATTGCTGGGGACGCGCCACGCCGCCATCATGGCGCAACTCGACGAGCTGGCTGGTCTGCGCGGCAAGCACGAGGGCGTGATCGCGCACACGGTGGCGAAGGTCAATGCCGAAAAGGAAGCCTTCGAGCGCGGCCTGCGCGAGTACTACGCGGTGCGCAGCGTGTTTTCCCAGTTGTCGAACACGCTGTTTTCGCATCTCGGCCCGGAAAGGCTGCGCGCCCATGCGCGCCAGACCCGCGACGCCATGGCGCGCGCGACGTTCACGCCGCAACTGACCGCCGCCATGGAAAACCTGTTTTCCGCGGCGCGGACCAGCCTCGAATCGTCGGAGCGGGGCATCGCCGAAATCGCCGACATGATGCGCGCCATGCACCAGAAATTCGGCGGCCAGCACGGTTTTGCGCTGGAGCCGCCGCCCGCGTTTTCGCTGCGCGAGAAACTCGACCAGCTCGACCAGCTCGAGCAGAGTTTTCGCCGGCACTTCGGCAGCCTGCTCAACTTGTTGACGCGCGACAAGCGCACCCTGACCCAGCAGTTCTTCGAAACGGTCGCCACCCAGTTGCGCCGCCTGTTCGAGCAGGGCAAGCGCGACACCGACCATTGGTTGCGCGCCATGATGGCGCCGCTGGAAAGCCAGGTACGCGAACTTCAGCGGCAGCTCAAGCAACGGCAGGACAGCATCCGCCGCATACATGAAACCGCCGACAGCCTGGAAGACCGCATCGAGGAACTCTCCGCGAGCCGGGGCTTGCTGGAAGCCCAAATGCGGGAATTGGACGGCGTGGTGCTCGGCCTGGAAGCGGCAGCCTCGCCATCCCGATGATCAGGCGCCGACCAATCGCCGGCCGGCGGGGGAAGGAAACAGCCTGCTTGCCGCCTACTTGCTGCCGGTCAGCTTGAGGAACTTCGCCATCAACTGATCCTGGCTTTCGACGCGGTTGGGATCCTCGGGAATGCAATCGACCGGGCAAACTTCGCGGCATTGCGGCGTGTCGAAATGCCCCACGCACTCGGTGCACTTGTCGGGATCGATGATATAGATCTCGTCACCCTGGGAAATGGCGTTGTTCGGGCACTCGGGCTCGCAAACGTCGCAGTTGATGCATTCGTCGGTGATCATCAGGGCCATGTCGGATTACCTTTCTGAAAAACGATTTCAAGAACGTGTGTTGAACCTTTTCGCCAGCCGGGCCCCCACCAGCGGCTGAACGAACTTGGAGACATCGCCGCCCAGCGACGCGATCTCCCGCACCATGGTCGCGGAAATGAACATGTACTGCTCGCCCGGCGTCAGGAACACGGTTTCGACGTCCGGATGCAGGCTGCGGTTCATGCCGGCCATCTGGAACTCATATTCGAAGTCGGAAACGGCGCGCAAGCCGCGGATGATGACCGTCGCCTTCTGCTCGCGCAGGAAGTTCATCAGCAAACCGCCGAAGCCGACCACGGTGGCGTTGTTGACCGAAGCAAGCACTTCCTGCGCCATCTCGACCCGCTCTTCCAGCTCGAAGCAGGGCTTCTTGCCCGGACTGCGGGCGATGCCGACGATGACATGATCGAACAGGCCGCAGGCGCGGCGCACGAGATCCTCGTGTCCGCGCGTCAGCGGATCGAAAGTTCCCGGATATACGGCGAGTCTGCCGCTCATGCGCGCTCCAGCAAGTGATAGTGAACCTGTCCGGCCCTGCCCTGACGGGAAATGCGCCAAGGCGTCGGCGGTGCCACGGCGGCTTCTGCCTCGACATACAGTCGGGCCTCCTGCTGGACAATCGCCGGCAACACCGACCACAAGCGTTCCAGCCAGGACTGCCGGTAGGGCGGGTCGAGCATCACCAGATCGAACTTCCTGTCCTGCCGGGCGCAGCCGAGCGCGAATTCTAGCGCATCCGCGCGCACCACCTCCAGGCGTTCGCCGCCGAGCGTTTCGGCATTCCTGCGGAGCGTCGCGACCACCCGCGGGTCCCGCTCGACCAACACGACGCCGGCGGCACCGCGCGAGGCCGCCTCGAATCCCAGAATGCCGCTGCCGGCGAAGAGGTCCAGGCAGGCCAGGCCGCTCAAATCCTGGCCGATCCAGTTGAAAAGGGTCTCGCGCACCCGGTCCGGCGTGGGCCTCAGGCCCTGGGCATCAACGACCTGGACCAGCCGGCTGCGCCAGGCGCCGCCGGTGATGCGGACGCGCGACATCAGTCGCCGGCAACGATGACGGTGACGAGGTGTTCCGGTTTAATGTGGCGGGCGAAAGCTTCTCGCACGTCCTGGGCGGTCACGGCGGCCACCTTGACCGGAAAGTCGTCGAGATAGGTCAGCGGCAGGCCGAAGAAGCCGATGGTCGAGAGATGGCCGAGCAACTTGGCATTGCTGTCGATGCGCAAGGCCATGCCGTCGATCAGGTTCTTCTTCGCCGCCGCCAATTCGGCCGCGGTCGGCCCGTCCTTGATGAAGCCCGCGAGAACGTCGCTCGCTACCTTGAGCGCGTCGCCGGCCTGTTCGCGCTTGGTCTGCAGGCCGATCTCGAACGGTCCCGCGAGCCGCTTCGGCGCAAAGTACGAATAGACGCTGTAGGCATAACCGCGCTTTTCGCGCACCTCCTTCATCAGGCGCGAAACGAAGCCGCCGCCCCCCAGCGTGTAGTTGCCGACGATGAGCGCGAAGTAATCCGGGTCGCCGCGCTTCACCGCCGGCAGGCCGACGTGGATGTGGCTCTGCGTCGCCGGATGCGCGACCTTGACCGTCTCCGCCTTGGGCAGCGTCACCGCCGGCAGCGGCGTTTCCGGAATGCCGGCCGGCAACGATTCCGTCAGTCGCTGGGCGATCCGCTCCGCCTCTTCGCGGCTGACGTCGCCGACGATCGACACCGTCGCCCGCTTCGCCGAGTAGTAGTCGCGATGGAAGGCGACGAGATCGTCGCGGCCAATGCGGCCGACGGTTTCCGCCGTGGCGCTGGCGCCGTAGGGATGGCCGGGATAGATGGCCGCGGCGAAGCGCTTGGCGGCGATCGCGTCCGGCTTGGTGTCCGCCTCCTGGATCGCGGCGATAGTGCGCGCTTTTTCGCGCGCCAGCACGGTTTCGGGAAATGCCGGTTGCGTCATCACGAGCCGCATCAGGTCGAGCGCGGCTTCCCTTTCCTTGAGATAGGAAAGCGTGCGCAGCGTGACGGCGGCGCGATCGTCGTCGACCGAGCCGCCCATCCTGGCGCCGATGTCGGAGAGGCGCGCCGAAATGGCCTCCTCGTCGAGGTCGCCGGCACCGCCGTCGAGCAGACCGTGCGTCAGGCCGGCGAGACCGGTCTTGCCTGCGGGCGCATAGACGCCGCCGGCGGCGAAGCTCGCGTCGATATCCAGGATCGGCAAGTCGTGCGATTCGACGAAATAGACGCGGGCGCCCGAAGGCGCCACCCAGTGCTGGATCTGCACGCCCGCCTTGGCGGCGAGCGAAACGGCCATGACCAGCGCGGCCAGGAAAATTCTGCTCATTTCGATATCCTCGGGGCGTTCAGTGGCGTACCGCGACGCCTGACTTTGCGTTGGACTTCGGCTTCGCCTGCTCGATCGGCAGAGGATCGAGCACCGCCACGGTCAGCCGGTCGTCGCTGTCGTCGCCGAAATACTTCTTCGCCACGGCCTGGACTTCCTCGGGCGTCACCGAGCGCAGTTTCTCGAGCAGTTTGTCGTAGTCGCGCCAGTGGAAACCGCTGGCCTCGAAGTGGCCGATTTCCATGGCCTGCGCCATCATCGAGTCGCGCTTGTAGACCTGGCTCGCGATGATCTGGGTCTTGATGCGCGCCAGCTCTTCCTCTTGCACGCCCTCGTCGCGAATGCGCCGCAATTCTTCGCGCAAAGCCGCCTCGAGCTCCGCCACGCTGTGGCCCTCGGCCGGCTGGCCGCTGAGCGTGAACAGCGCCTCGCCGCGCACGACGCCATCATAGCCGGCGCTGGCGGACTGGGCGAGCTTCCGGCCCCGCACCAGATTCCTGGGCAGGCGCGCGGCGTCGCCACCGTCGAGCACGCCCGCCAGCACATCGAGCGCGAAGGACTCGCGGTCGTGATCGACGTCCTTGAGCTTGGGCACTTTCCACGCCATCGCCAGGTAGGGCAACTTGGCCGGCGCCTTCACCGTCACGCGCTTGATGCCCATCTGCTCGGGGTCGTTCTGCGGCTTGCGCTCCGGCAGCGCCTTGGCCTTGAGGCGACCGAAGGTGCGCTCCGCTTCCCGGAAAACCTGCTGGTGATCCACGTCGCCCACCACCAGCAGGTAGGCATTGTTCGGCGCGTACCAATGGCGGTACCAGTCGCGGGCGTCCTGCCAGGTCATGTGCTCGAGATCGTCCATCCAGCCGATGATGGGCCGCCGGTAGGGATGCGCGCGAAATGCCGCCGCGTAGAGCGCCTCGTGCACCAGCGACTGCGGATTGTCGTCGGTGCGCATGCGCCGCTCTTCCATCACCACCTTGATTTCGGAACCGAACTCGCCGGGCGTCAGGCGCAGATTGGCCATGCGGTCCGCCTCGAGCGCCATCACCTTCGGCAAGGCGGCCTTCGGCACGATCTGGAAATAGGCGGTGTAGTCCTGGCTGGTGAAGGCGTTGTCGCGGCCGCCGGCCTCGGCGACGATGCGGTTGAACTCGCCGGCCTTCACTTTTTCGGTGCCCTTGAACATCATGTGTTCGAGCACGTGGGCGACGCCGGAAGTGCCATCCTTCTCGTCCATGGCGCCCGCCCGGTACCAGACCATGTGCACCACCGTCGGCGCGCGATGGTCTTCCTTGACGATGACCCGCATGCCGTTGGCGAGTTGCTTCTCGTAGGGATTGGCCAGCAGGCTGCCCGGCAGGAGCAGCGCCGCCAGCAGCACGGCTTTGTTCATTTTCATGTAAGCGCTTCTGTTAAAATGGTTTTTTCGCCGGACAATGATAACCCGGCATTGCCTGTGACACGCATCGCCATGTTTGGTTTCCTAAAGAAGAAAGACGAGACGCCCGTTCCCGAGGAAAAGAAACCCTCCTGGACCGAAAGGCTCAAGGCCGGCCTCGCCAAAACCCGCGCCCAATTCGGCGGCCAACTGACCGGCCTGTTCCGCCGCGCCAAGATCGACGACGAACTGCTCGAAGAACTCGAATCGACGCTGCTGATGGCCGACTGCGGCGTGGATGCGACGCAATGGCTGCTCGACGAACTCAAGGCGCGCGTCAAGCAGCACAAGCTGGAAACGCCCGAGCAACTGCGCCAGGCCTTGATCGAGCTGCTCACCGGCCTGCTGGCGCCGCTCGAACAACCGCTCGACGTTTCGACCCATCAGCCTTTCGTGATCATGATCGCGGGCGTCAACGGCGCCGGCAAGACCACCTCGATCGGCAAGCTGGCCAAGCATTTCCAGAACCAGGGCAAATCGGTGCTGCTGGCGGCCGGCGACACCTTCCGCGCCGCCGCGCGCGAACAGCTCGCCGAATGGGGCCGGCGCAACGACGTGACGGTGATCGCCCAGGAATCGGGCGACCCCGCTGCCGTCATCTTCGACGCCATCGCCGCCGCCAAGGCGCGCGGCATCGACGTCGTACTCGCCGACACGGCCGGCCGGCTGCCGACCCAGCTCAACCTGATGGAAGAAATCGCCAAGGTGCGGCGCGTGATCCAGAAGGCCGAGCCAAGCGGCCCGCACGAGGTGCTGCTGGTGCTCGACGCCAACATCGGTCAGAACGCCATCGCCCAAGTCAAAGCCTTCGACAAGGCCGCCGGCGTCACCGGGCTGGTCGTCACCAAGCTCGACGGCACCGCCAAGGGCGGCGTGCTGGCGGCCATCGCCCGCCAGTGCCCGAAACCGATCCGCTACATCGGCGTCGGCGAGAGCATCGACGACCTGCAGCCGTTCCGCGCCGGCGAATTCGTGGCAGCGCTGTTCGAACAGTGATTCGATTCGACCGTGCCAGCAAGCGCTACCCGCCGGGCATCGATGCGCTGGCCGACGTCAGCTTCGAGATCGGCCAGGGCGAGTTGGTCACCCTCAGCGGCCACTCGGGGGCCGGCAAGTCGACGCTGCTGAAGCTGATCGCCGGCATCGAGCGTCCCACCGGCGGCGCCGTGCTGGTCAACGGCCAGAACGTTGGCAGCCTCAAGCGCGGCGCCATTCCCTACCTGCGCCGCAACCTCGGCCTGGTGTTCCAGGACCAGAAGCTGCTGTTCGATCGCAGCGTGTTCGACAACGTCATGCTGCCGCTGTCCATCACCGGCTTTCCGGCCGCTGAGGCGAAGCGGCGCGTGCAGGCGGCGCTCGACAAGGTCGGCCTGCTCGCCCGCGAGAAAGCCATGCCCATCATGCTCTCGGGCGGCGAGCAGCAGCGGCTGGCCATCGCCCGCGCGGTGGTCGGCCGGCCCAACCTGCTGCTGGCCGACGAACCGACCGCGCACCTCGACGCCGCCACGGCGGCCGACGTGGCGCGCGTGTTTCTCGAGTTCCGCGAAGTCGGCGTCACCGTGCTGATTGCGACCTACGACGATCGCCTGTTCGGCGCACCGCGGCGGCTGACTTTGGACCACGGACGGCTGGCGGCATGAGCGCCGTCCGCAGGGCCGCCCCCAGGGCGGCGCCATCGATCAGCCGGAGCCGCCCGGCGGCGAACGCCCGTCACCTCCCCGCGAGGGGAGGCCGGGCGGGGCGGGCGATATGAGCGCCTGGCTGCTGCAACACGGACAGGCATTACGGCTGGCGCTGCGCCGCCTCGTCGCCACGCCGGTCAACACGCTGCTGTCGCTGCTGGCCATCGGCATCGCGCTGGCGCTGCCGGCCGGCGGCCAGATGCTGCTGGCCAACGCCTTGCAACTGGCCAGGAATGCCGCGCCGGCGCCGCAGATTTCCTTGTATCTCGACCTCGGTGCCGACCGGCGGGCGGTGCAGGATGTCGAGGCGCGGTTGAAAGCCCATCCGTCCGTGAAGTCGGCGCGGCTCATCGCCCGCGAGGAAACGCTGGCGCGCATGAAAGCCAGCGAGGGTCTCGGCGACGTCATCGAGGCGCTGCCGAAGAACCCCTTCCACGATGCCTTCGTCATCACGCCGGCCGACGACGCGCCGCAGGCGATGGAACAGCTGGCCGCCGAGCTGCGCAAGCTGCCGAAGATCGGGCACGTGCAGCTCGATTCCGACTGGGTGCGGCGCCTCGACGCGCTGCTGAGAATCGGCCGCACCGGCGTGCTGCTGCTCATGCTGTTGCTGGGCGCCGGCCTGGTCGCCGTCACCTTCAACACCATTCGCCTCCAGGTTCTGAGCGGTCGCGCCGAGATCGAAGTGTCGCGGCTGCTGGGCGCCACCGATGCTTTCATCCGCCGGCCCTTCCAGTATCACGGCGCGCTGCTCGGCCTGCTCGGCGGCTTGGTGGCGTGGCTGCTGGTGGCGGGAACGACCCTGTGGCTCGCGGCGCCGGTGACCGAAGTTGCCAGTCTTTACCGGTCCGGCTTCGTCCTGCAGCCGCTATCGGCAACGGATTCCCTCGCCCTGCTGGCCGGGGCTGCCGCCCTCGGCTGGCTCGGCGCCAGCCTGTCGGTACGCCAGCACTTCACCGATCGCTAAGGCTGTACTCGCGCGGCGCGCGCGTCATCCATCCCACCCAAAAAATAACCCCGCCGTAGCGGGGCCGATGCCGATGCAGCGATATCCATCAGGCCTTGCGACGCCTCAGCGCTCCCAAACCGGCAAGACCAAGCCCGAGCAGGGCAAGCGTGCCTGGCGCGGGTACCCCGTATGCCTGAATTTCAGACACGGCGAGGTAATTGTCGCCACCCGTTCCATAAAAGCGTAAGCGATCCGTAGTGATTGCAGGCAGGATGCCGGAATCGCGTGTCTGCATGCCCCAGCCTCCAACTGCAGCAATTGACCACGCGCTTTGCCAACCGGCGCCATTCCAGAAATCGAGCTGATACGTATCGTTGTCATCGGCCTGAACGACGAAGCGATTCATGGTCTGAATGCTGGAAAAGTCGATCTCGAACGTTACTAGGCCGCTATTGACCGATGGGTCTTGATCCCACCACAAAGTACCTGAATTCCAGGCGGTGCTCGCCGGCAGGAAAGTGTTGTCAACGACACTTGACATCCGATTGATGAGTGCAAAGGAGGGCTCGGGCGCCCAGACGGAGCCGGCGCGCAGCGTGCCGAAATTACCTGTCGCCATAAGCCAGCTCCAGTTTCCCGGAATGATATTGCCCGCATTGGCTGAGAGCGGGATTGCCAGCGCTGCTGACATGACGGCGGCCGAAAGAATATTTCGCGCCGCTGAAATGGCCGTTTTCTTGTTTGGCATTTGGTACTCCCTATGGTTGTACGCCAGACGATCAGGCGCCGCAAAACACAATTCCTGACAATTCAAGCAAGTAGAATGCCATTATATGCAATGCAAGAATAATCAGGCTATTACTAACTGCTTCATCGGCTTCGAGCGCGCTCATGTAAAAAATCACGACATCGCCCAAGGGCGAACGATGGGTGCTCGATCCGATTTCGGCAATCAGTCACGGTCCTCCAGGGTCGAAAGCCGGCGCCTCGCCACGGCTGACTTTTCAAGAAAAAGCCCCGCGGGGACGGGGCAAAAGGCAGAATAACAGATCGGCGGGCGGCGGGCGCCGCCCGGTCAGGCGGTCAGAACTTCACGTTCAGGCCGGTGTAGAAGGAGCGCCCCATGCCGGGAACGGCGATGCCCCAGGGCACGGCGTTGATGCCCATGGTGGTGCCCTGTCCCACGTAGGCACCGCCCAGCGGCAGGTAGTAGCGCTTGTCGAACAGGTTCTCGATGCCGAAATCGACGCGCAGCTGTTTCCAGGAGTAGCTGGCGCGCAGATTGACCAGGCTGTAACCCGGCGTTTCAAGCTCGTTGCGGACGTCGGATACCTTGTGCTTCGCCTTGACCCCCACCAGTTCGACAGCGTTGCTCCAGCTGCCCAGCGCATGGCTCAAGGTCAGCCGGGCGTTGAGCGGCATGATGTTGTACAGATCGTCGCCGGTGTCGCGATTCTTGCCGTTGGTGTAGTTGATCAGGCCCCGCAGACCGAAGTCGCCGAACCCGGTCTTCGCCAGCGGCATGCGTCCCGACAAGTCGATGCCGTAGAGCCGCGCCGACTGGTTGGCGTACTTCAGCACGACGAACTGGTTGACGGTCGTGGCGTTCGCCGGCGTGCACCCGGCGCCGGCCGGGCAGCGCACGGCGTCGATGTAGTCCTCCACGTGCGAGTAATAGGGCGTGGCCTTGAATTCCCAGGCGCGGTCGGCGGCATGCCAGTCGACCGTGGCGCTGACGGTATTGGCCTTCTCGGGCTTGAGGCCGATATCGCCGACATAGCCGTTGCCATCGCCGACGAAGTTGTTCATCACCGCCGCCATCGGCCAGGTGGACCACGTGTAGCGCTCGTAGAGGTTGGGCGAGCGTACTTTGCGCGCCAGGCCGAACTCGATGTCGGTATTGCCGTCGGCGGCATAGCGCGCCAGCGCCGTCAGGTCGACATTGTTGTCGGTGCGACGATGGCCGCGGGCGTTGAAGGCGCTGGCGTCGACCACCTGGTTGCCCATGGCCATCGCCGCCGTGCTGTACCCCCGGGCGTTCCCGGCGTCGGTTTCGACCCGTTCGTAGCGAACGCCGGCCAGGGCCGTCCATTGCGAACCGAGACGGCCTTCCCACTCGGCAAACGCCGCCTGCCGGTCGCGTTCGCCATTCTTGATGTTCCAGAAGGTGCCCGGCCCCATGCCGCCGCCGGAGGCCGGCCACCAATCGTCGAGGTGATAGCGCTGGAGTTCGGCGCCGAGCCGCAGCTGGTCCTGGCGCGCCAGGTCGATGCTGGCCTTGACGGTGACGCCGGTGGTGTCGCTGTCGGTATCCATGGGCATGCCGGTGGCACAGGTGCCGGCCGGATCGCCGGCGTAGCGAATCGGCGTGCACGGCGTGCTGCCGCCGCCAGAGAGCGAGCCGTACCAGAAACGCTTGTCGGCACCGAAGTCCATGTGGTGCCTGACCGTCTCGCGGTAGGCCCGCGCTTCGAACGCGCCCCAGCCGAACTGGCCGAGATAGCGCAGGTTGATGCGCTTCTGTTCGTTGTCCAGCATGTCCATGCGCTGGTTCGGATAGAGCTGGTAAGGCAGGTCCTGATAGCCGAGCTTGAGCTCGACCAGATGGTTGCCGCCGCGCAAGGCCAGATTCAGCGCGTGGTTGCGCGTCTCATAGGCGGTCGAACCCACCTCGTCGCGCGACAGGGTCCGCGCGCCGTTGCCGGTCGCGGTGAAGGCCTTGAACTTGCCGCCGGCTTCGTAGTTGTCGGACTCGGCGACGGCGCCGGCATAACTGATGCTGAAGGATTCCGTCGCGAACGTCGCGGCAACGTTGCCGCCCTTGGCGTCGCCATTGCTGCGGTAGAAAGCACCGAGTTCGCCCTTGAGCAGACGGCCCTGGCCGGGCGCGGCGAACACCGGCGTCGGCGTTTCGACGACAATGCTGCCGCCGATGCTGTCGCCGCCGACGCTGACCGGCACGATGCCGGCATAGACCTTGAGCGCGCCGACGTTGCTCGGATCGACATAGGACAGCGGCGGATTCATGTGGTTGGGGCAGGACGCCGTCAGGTCCATGCCATCGATCTTGATGCGCAGGCGGTCGTCGGCCATGCCGTGGATCGCCGGCAGGCTGGACACGCCGCCGGCGCCGTACAGGCTGACGCCCGGAATGTCGCGCAGCAGCGCGGCGGTGTCGCTGGTGGCGGCGCGCAGCGCCGGCAGGGCCGCGGCATCGACGCGCGCCGAGCCCGCAACGTCGGCGACGCGCGCACCGGGGACGAGCACCGGAGACAAGGGAGTTTCCTGACCGAAGGCGGCCGGAGGCAAGGCCGCGAGGGCCAGGGCGATGGGAAGTAGCTTGGTTTTCATGGCGTGGGAGATGAAGTGGAAATCATTGTTGCGAATTCTAGACAGCCGCCCGGCGCCATCCCCGTGACATGATGTCGCACCCGGCCCGGCTCAGCGCTGCGCGATGCCGAGCGCATGGCTGGCCGCGGCCTCGTCGACGATGCCGGTCATCGCCGTTCGCCCGCCGCGCCCGTCGAAGAACAGCGTATGAGGCAGGGCGCCCCGCCACTGCGGGTCGATGGCGTAGGCCACGGCTTCTGGCATATCGTCGCCGTAGGCATACCTGTCTCCCAGGATCTTCAGGCGATCCAGGGGTGCGGCCAGCGCCGGTGACCACGGCTCGGTGGCGACGGTGATCACGCGCAGATTGGGGCTGCGCCGTTGCATGTCGGCGAACAATTTCAGGTTGCGCTTGCAATACAGACACTCGGTCGACCAAAGCGCGATGATCGTCGGTCCCCGATGGCGCCGGGCGTCGCCAAGGTCGCGCGCGGCGGCCCGGTCGATCGGCACGATGGGCGCCGCGGCCGCGGCCGTTCCCGCCAGCATCGTCACCGCGATCAAAACGGGAATCATCCGCATCATTGCAGCGGGAAAACCCTCATGCCCTCGCGCTCGGTGCGCCAGAACGCGAACAGTTCGCCGCCCCGGCGCAGTGCGCGCGGCTGATCGGACGCGCGCTCGGTAACCGCCAGCGCGCGCGATTCGAAAGTGGCGCCGCCATCGCGGGAAACTTCCGCATGAAGACGAGTCCGTTCGCCATCGAACTCTTTCCAGACAATGGCAATGCGCTGGTCGGCCAAGGCCAGGTCGGCATGTTCGGCGCGCTCGCCCCCGACGGTGCGCTGCCCGTCGACGCCGCCCTCGCGCAGGCGTCCGTAAAACACGCGCCCAGCGCCATGCGCCTGATTGAACCACACCGCATGCACGACGCCGGTTGGCGCTACGGCCAGCGAAGGTCCGTGATGCGGGCAGCCGTCCACTTTCCAGCGATCGAAGGTGGCGCGGTGCGCAGAAACCGGCGTGCCGCCGCGGCTGACTTTGGCCAGCATGTGATCCCGTTCGTTCGGTTCGAACACGTGACGCCAAAGGAACAGCGGCGCCCCGTCTGCATCCAGGGCGCCGGCGATGCGGCAGCACTCGCAGGAGTGGTCGGCCAATTTGATTTCCGGCTGGAAGCGCTGGCCGCCGTCCTCGGACATCGCCAGGTAAACCGCTGCGCCGCGATACCGTTTGCCCGCGGTTTTCGCCGACTCGAGATCGCGCTTGTCGATCCATGCCAGATAGACGCGGTTCGCCGGTCCGGTCAGCATCGATTCGAAGCGATGGGTGATCTCCTGGCGGTCGCGATGCACGGTGATCGGCGAATCGAAGCGCGCGCCGCCATCGATGCCGCGCGCCAGGCGAATCTCGCCGGCGTAAGGCTTGGCCAGCGGCCGCGTCCAGGAAACGAGGAGTGCGCCTTCCGAGGTCTCGGCCACTTTGGGTCGGTTCTCGCCGTCCGCGGAAATCGGCTCGGGCGTGACATTCACCACCACCGGCGGTTCCCAGTGGCGCCCCTCGTCGCGGCTGCGGTAGAGCATGACGTGTTCGCCCTGTTTCGCGACCGCTATGAGGCTGCCGTCCCGCGCAAACAGGGCCGAACTGCCAAGCTCCGCCTTGGGCATGGCGACCTTGTCCGCGGCCTGGGCCTGAGAAGCCGCCGCAAGCAAGCCCGCGGCGATGCCCAGGCAAGCGCGGGCCAGCCGTTGGAAACGTCGATGCGGCCCCATCAGCGCAACGCGTACTTGAGTTGAGCCACCCAGGTGCGCTGCGTATAAGGGTGATAGGCGTAGTAGCGCTCGTTGTTGAGATTGTCCACGCCCACCGAGACGGACAGTTGCCGATCGATCCGGAAGCTGGCCTTGGCGTCGACCACGAAGAATCGGCTCGAGCCGCCAAAGGTCTTGTCGTGCGTGTCGCTATTGTCCAGCTCGCCGTATTGCCGGCCGGAATAGCGCGCGGCCAGCGTCAGGTCCAGCTTGTCGCTGGCATGCCACATCGCCGCCAGCGTGGCGCGCCAGTCGGGAATGCGCAGCATCTGCTTGCCGACGCTGGCCGGATTCTTCTTGTTGGACAGGATCTGCGAATCCGCATACGTCACGCTGCCCATCAGGTCCAGGCCGGAAATCAGCACATCGCGGCGATTGAATGAGGCTTCGACACCGCGCACCCGGACCTTGTCGACGTTCTGGACGTTCGTCACCGTCGGCGATACCGTCGTATTGGTCTGGCGCGTCAGCGCATCTTCGAGATTGTCCTGGAACAAGGAAATCCGCAGGCTGCCGGACGGGATGTCGCGCTCTGCCGCCAATTCGCCGGCCAGGATTTTCTCCGGCTTCAAATTCGGGTCGTTATTGATGATCGACGTTCCCGACACCGAGCCTTGGAACAGCTCGGTGACCGTGGGAAAACGAACCGCGCGCGACAAGGCGCCGCGCAGCAGCCAGTGTTCCGAGGCCACCCAGGACAGCGCGAGTTTCGGCGAGATGAAATTCTCCTCGCGATCCGCGTAAGCCAGAGTAGTGGCGCGGCTGGACATGGCGCCGGCGAATGCCCGCCACTGCTCGTTGCGCAGCCCGAGCGTCAGCTGCCAATCGTCGCCGAGCCGGATGGCGTCCTGCACGTAGATGGCCTGGGTTTCCGTCTTGCCGCGCGCGCCCGACCGCAACGCATCCTCGGTGCCTGAACGCCAGTTCGCCGTGTCGAAAGTCCGGTCCTTCAGCACGTGCTGGTCGAAGTGATAACCGAACGCCAGTTCGTGTCCGAGGCGTCCCTGCTGCGGACGCCAGTCGGCACGAACGTCGGCAGTATTCCAGCCGGTCCCGTCCTGGCGCTGTATCTGGCCTGCCCCGCCGGCATCGGCGGCGGGCAGGGCGACGGTCGGCTTGCGCGTCTGGTCCCGCGCGATGTTGTAATCGGTCACCGCCATCTCGAAGGCCCAGTCCCCCCCCAGTTTGGGGTCGAACCGATAGGCCAGGCTGTTCATCCAATGCTCTTCCTCGCGCCGGCTGAGCTGCAATGCCGTTGCCGCCAGGGTATAGCGCATGCCGTCGATGTTGACGTTGCCGCTGTAGACGGGCCGCCCAAGCGCGTCGCGAAGATAGGGATCGACGCCCGCCTTGGAATCGCCCTGCCAACGGCCCAGGGTGTAGGTGAGTCGCGACGCGGGCGAAAAGTCGTAGGCCAGCTTGACCTTGGCGTTGTCCTGTACCGTGTGGTCCATGCCGGTGGCGCCCAGGATGAGCCGATCGGCGTTCTTGGGATTGCGGTCCCATCGGTATCCCGTCACCGCGATATCGCCCGCACCGGCGGCCGTCGTCCCGCGGCTGGAGGTCACAAAGGACTGCGGGTGACCGTCGTTCTCGAAATGATTGAAGCCGAAAGTCCAGCGCAGATCGCCGTGCCTGTTGCCGAGAAAGGCACCCAGACGGGACCCTTCGTAGGACTCGCTGGTGCCGTAGAGCTTGAAATTCTGCCGGAAGGCCTGGGCGTCGGCGGCAGCCTCGAAGCGATCCGGCAGCCGGGACTTCATCACCATCACCACGCCGACGGCGTTGCCCGCATAGGCCGCGGAATGGGCGCCGTAACTGACGTCCACCCGCTCGATTTCCTGGGGCATGACGAACCACCAGCGCGGTGCGAAAGCGTAGGAATTGCCCAGCAGATTGGATACGAGCACGTTGTCGGCATAGACCAGCGAACGCGCGCTATCGAGCGTGCCGGCATTGCGGGAGGCGACGATGGCGTTCCTGTCGCCGATGTAGCGCTTGCGTATCTGAATGCTTGGGAGATACTTGACCGCATCCTCGGTGTTGATGACGTTGGTGCCGTCGATGATTTCAGCGGTCGCGGCTTCGGTCGACGTGGTGATGTTGCGAAACGCCGCCGGCCGCTCGCCATAGACGGTCACCTCGCTCAGCTTGGAATCCTGCGCCAGCGCCGCCGTCGGCCATACGACCAACTCGCTGAATGCCAATAATGCGATACCGCGTGCTGCCTTCATGACGAATCCCCCGATGTAACAGCGCCCCACCCGACAACTCGTCTGACGCGGCTCGACGGCGGGAATTCTAGGAGTGGGGTCAGCGCGACCCGTGCGACACGTTGCCGCGTGCGACGCCTTGTCGCGGGCGTTTAGGAGGTTTGCAAGGAGAAGACGATGGGCACCGATACCCAGGATTCCACCGCTTCGTCGCCGCGTCGGGCCGGCACGAAGCGCCATTGCTCGACGGCGAGGCGGGCCGCCTCGTCGAGGCGCGGAAAGCCGCAGGAACGCTTGATTTCGACGTTGATCGGCGTGCCGCCGGGACTGACTTTCACCCGCAGCAACACCGTGCCTTCCTCGCCGAGGCGGCGCGAGCCCACCGGGTAGACCGGCTTGGGATTGGACAGGTAGTCGGCGTCGAAGCGTGCCGCGATCACCGCCACCGGTGCGGGGAGCGGCGGCGCCGGTGGCGGCGACGGCGCGACGGCGGCAGGTGCGGGCGCGGGCGCAGGCGCAGGCGGCACATGGATCGCTGCCGGCGCTTCGACCGCGAGGGCGATCGTCACCGGCGGCAAGGGCGCGATGTCCGGTTCGCGCAGTTTCGGCGGCGACTGCCGTCGGGGGGGCAGCTGGACTTCCGGTGCCGGTCGCGCCGGTTCGATCAGGCGCACCATCAGCGCCTCCGCAACCTGGCGCACGGCCGGCTGCCGGGCCAGTTCGACCGCGGCCCAGGCCAAGCCGGCATGCGCTGCCACGACCAGGGCGAAGCAGGTCGCGCGACGCAACGGCGGCGAAGTCGGCATGAAAGGTTCGACAGTCGACACGAAGGTTTTTTACCCTGGCGGGAGAAGGATCGGCGAGGTCCGAATTTTCGCCGATCGCCGCATGCCGGGGGTGTGACAATTTGTCGCTTCCCGGTGTCGCCGCCCTCGGCGCGCCGCGCGCCGGCGATCCGCCGGCAGCACCTATCCCCCTGGCTTGCCATGGACGGAATCCTGCCGCCACGAAACCGCCCCGGCTATGAATAAGTCATAAAAATACCGCAAAAAAATCGGGGCGTGCGACACTATGTAGCACTTCATCAAGAAAAATACCAATTATTTCATGTAGTTACATGGAAGCCTGGGCGCCACCGGCCGTGTCGCCCTTGATGGCCATCAATTTTCCCCGATGGGGCGACACCTACATTCCCGCCCGGCGCAGGCTTGCTGCGCGTCAATTCGGGAGGACCACGCCCATGAGCAGTTCATTCACCACCGCCACCGCCCGCAACATGTTCTATGGAGGAACGCTGTTCTTCCTGCTGGTGTTTCTGGCGCTGACCTACCAGACCGAGCGGAGCATCCCTCAGCGCGACAGACATGAAATGCTGGCCGACCCGAAAGTCGTCGCCGGCAAGAAGCTCTGGGAAACCAACAACTGCATCGGTTGCCACACCCTGCTCGGCGAAGGCGCCTATTTCGCGCCGGAACTGGGCAACGTAGTCAAGCGTCTGGGCAGCGAGGAAGCCGTCAAGGCGTTCATCCAGTCTCGGCCGAAGGAAGGCATTCCGGGCCGGCGCAGCATGCCGCAGTTCAACTTCACGGACCAGCAGCTCGACGAAATCGCCGCGTTCCTGAACTACGTCTCGCAAATCGATACCGCCCAATGGCCGCCCAACATCCAGGGCTGACCGGCAGCCGACCATAGGAGATCACGATGCAATATTCATCCCAAGCCGTCGCGAAGCCTTACTTCATCGCGGCCATCGCGCTGTTCGTCGCGCAGATCCTGTTCGGCCTGATCATGGGACTGCAATACGTCTGGGGCGACTTTCTTTTTCCGCACATCCCGTTCAACGTCGCGCGCATGGTGCACACCAACGCGCTGATCGTCTGGCTGCTGATGGGATTCATGGGCGCCGCCTACTATCTCGTGCCCGAAGAATCCGAGACCGAGCTGTACAGCCCGAAACTGGCGATCGCACTGTTCTGGATCTTCCTGATCGCTGCGGCCCTCACCGTCGTCGGCTACCTGGCCGTGCCCTATGCCACGCTGGCCGAGATGACCGGCAACGACCTGCTGCCGACCATGGGCCGCGAGTTCCTCGAACAGCCGCTCATCACCAAAGGCGGCATCGTGGTGGTGGCGCTGGCCTTTCTCTTCAACATCACCATGACGGTGTTGAAGGGCCGCAAGACGGCGATCAACACCGTGCTGCTGGTCGGCCTGTGGGGGCTTGCCCTGTTCTTCCTGTTCTCGTTCGTCAACCCGCACAACGTGGTGCGCGACAAGTTCTACTGGTGGTGGGTCGTGCACCTGTGGGTGGAGGGCGTGTGGGAATTGATTCTCGGCGCCATCCTGGCCTTCGTGCTGATCAAGATCACCGGCGTCGATCGCGAAGTCATCGAAAAATGGCTCTACGTGATCATCACGCTGACACTGGTCACCGGCATCCTCGGCACCGGCCACCACTACTTCTGGATCGGCACGCCGGAGTTCTGGCAGCTGATCGGCTCGGTATTTTCCGCGCTCGAGCCCATCCCCTTCTTCGCCATGACCCTGTTCGCCTTCAACATGGTGAGGCGCCGCCGGCGCGACCACCCGAACAAGGCGGCGACGCTATGGGCGCTCGGTACCGGCGTCATGGCCTTCCTGGGTGCCGGCGTATGGGGCTTTCTGCACACCCTGGCGCCGGTGAATTACTACACCCACGGCACCCAGATCACCGCCGCACATGGCCACATGGCGTTCTACGGCGCCTACGTGATGGTCAACCTCGCCATCATCAGCTACGCCATGCCGCTGATGCGCGGCCGAGCCGCCAACAGCAACAAGGCGCAGGTCGCCGAGATATGGGCCTTCTGGCTGATGACGGTGTCGATCGTCCTCATCACGCTGTTCCTCACCGCCGCCGGCATTTTGCAGGTCTGGCTGCAGCGCCTATCCGACAACCCGCTGCCCTTCATGGTCGCCCAGGATCAAGTCAGCCTGTTCTACTGGATGCGCGAGTGGTCGGGGCTCGTCTTCCTGATCGGCCTCGTGATATATGTCTGGAGCTTCTTCATCCGTGGCGAAGAGAAGGCCGCCTGAGGCGCCGGCATGGGCGGAAAGTCAGCCATGGTGACACGCCGACGCACCGCCCGTTCGCAGCATTGTCATGACCGCGCCTGCCGTTCCCGATGCCCGGCAACCGTACCCGCCGGGCGACCTCGCCATCTGGGTGTTCATCCTGGCCGAACTGGCGGTGTTCCTGGTGCTGTTCGCGGCCTACGCCTTCGCCCGCCTGAAGCATCTCGCGCTGTTCAACGAGATGCAGCTCACGCTGGACAGCCGCGCCGGCATGCTCAACACCTTGCTGCTCATCACCGGCAGCTGGTGCGTGGCGCGTGCGGTGGCGGCCATCCGCGCCAGCCGCGCGCGCATCAGCGCGCGCTGGCTCATGGCGGCAATCTTGACGGGCATCGGCTTCCTCATCGTCAAAGCCTTCGAATACGGCGCCAAGTTCTCGGCGGGCATCGATCTCGAAACCAATCTCTTCTATACCTTCTACCTTTCGCTGACCATGTTTCACGCCATGCACGTGGCGCTGGGCATGGTGATCCTCGCGTTCGTCTGGCACAAGGCGCGGCGGGGCGGCTACTCGGCGGCCGATCACCGCGGCATGGAGACCGGCGCCAGCTACTGGCACATGGTCGATCTGGTGTGGGTCGTTCTCTTTCCGCTGGTTTACGTGCTGCGCTGAGACCGGCATGAGCACGCGCCGCCTCGACATCGTCTGGCTCGGCCTGATGGCCGCCACCGCGCTGACCTGGACGATCGGCAGGAACTGCGGCGCGAGCCCCCTCGCCGCCTCCGCGGCGCTGGCGATCGCCGCCCTCAAGGCCTGGGCGATCATCGAGGACTTCATGGCCTTGCGGGGCGTCGCCTTCGCATGGCGCGCGCCCGTGCTGGGCTGGCTGCTGGCGGCGCTCGCCGCCATTCTTCTCCCCTACTGGCTGGGGTTGCGATGAGCGAACTGCCTTTCTACCAGGCGTCGGGCGACGAAATCGACCTCTTCGAACACGCGCACCGCAACCGCTTGCCCGTGCTGATCAAGGGCCCGACCGGCGCGGGCAAGACGCGCTTCGTCGCCTACATGGCCGCGAAGCTCGGCCTGCCGCTCCATACCGTGGCCTGCCACGACGATCTGACCGCCGCCGACCTGGTCGGCCGCCATCTGATCGGCGACGGCGAGACCTACTGGTCGGACGGTCCGCTGACGCGCGCCGTACGCGAAGGCGGCATCTGTTATCTCGACGAAGTCGTCGAGGCCCGCAAGGACACCACCGTGGTGATCCACCCGCTCGCCGATCATCGCCGCACGCTGCCCATCGACCGCAACGGCGAGGTGTTGCAGGCGCCCGACGATTTCATGCTGGTGGTCAGCTACAACCCCGGCTACCAGAACTTCCTCAAGGGGATGAAGCCCTCGACCCGCCAGCGCTTTCTGGCGCTGCGCTTCGATTTTCCCGATGCCGCGCGCGAGGAAAGCATCCTCGTCGGCGAAACCCGCTGCGACGCCTTCGTGGCCAAGCGGCTGGTCGACCTCGGCCGTTCGCTGCGCGCGCTGAAAGACGTCGACCTCGAGGAAGTCGCCAGCACGCGCCTGCTCATCTACGCCGCGCTCCTGATCCGCGACGGCATGGACCCCGTGGTCGCCTGTCGCGCCGCGCTGATCGAGGCGCTCACCGACGATCGCGAAGTCGCCGCCGCGCTCGAGGAAGTCGTGCTGGCCACGTTCGGCAAATAGGCCCATGGACGAACCGCGCATCATGGCAAGCCGCAGTGATCGCTTTCCGCCGATCGGCGGACGCTGCTGATGGAAGAGTGGATCGGCGCGCGCTGGGATCGCTGGGTCACGCAGGCCGCCCGGCGGGATCATCCCCACGCGGCCGTCGAACTCAAGGACATCGAGAAGACGCTCGGCGTATTTTTCCGCGCGCTAGGCGGCGATGCCGGCCTGCGCGTCGTCGCCGCCGCCGATTGCGCGCACGGTGCGCGCCGGCGCCTGCTTCAGCGCATCGCCGGCATCGGCATGCGCACGGCCCATGCGGCGCTGGACCGCGAAATCCTGCGTCTGCCGCCCCGCCTTGCCGTTCTGCCGACGCCGGACCTCAATCGCGATCTTTATCTGTGGCTCGCCGCACTGGCGGCCCGCACCGATCCGGAACGATCGCGATCGCCGCAACACTGGATCGCCGTGAACCAGCAGGCAACGCTGCGCGCCTTGCAAACGCATCCCGGCCTGCTGGCGCGCTACCGTCGACTGGTCCTGGCGCTGCTGAACGAGCGCATCGCGCCCGACCGACTGCCCGAGGATGAAGCGGCCCAGGAGCGCGCCATTCGCCAGGCCCTGCTCGTCCCGGGCAGCGTTGCCGCGCTGCCGGCGCCAAAGCGCGGGAAAGTCCGCACAGTACAGCCGGTGCCGCTTTGGCTGATGCCCGCGCCCATCGCGCCCGATGCCGCGGCCAGGGCGCCGACGCCAAACGAACGGGAAGGCGCGCCGTCGCAGGAGCAGCAGGCGCCGAACAAGCGCTATCAGGCAGAACGCGTCGAGATGCCGAGCCACGATTCGCCGATGATTCTGCCCTTCCGCGCCGAGAGCCTCCTGTCCTGGGCCGAGTTCGTCAAAGTCAATCGCGCGACCGACGACGACCCCAATCCCGATGCCGGCCGTGCCGCCATATCGCTCGACAGGCTGATGCTGGCGGGGGACGACGACACCGGCCAGCAGGCGGCGTCGAAAGTGCGGCTCGACCTCGACCTGCCCCCCGCAGCCGAGGACGATCTGGCGCTCGGTCCCGGCATTTTGCTGCCCGAATGGGACTGGCGGCGGCAGCGGCTGAAGCCGGACTATTGCCGCGTGCAACCGATGGCAGCGCGCCAGGCCGAACCTTGCCCGCTACCCGAGCGCCTGCGCCGGTCGGCGCAAAGGCTGAAAAGCCAGTTCGCCGCACTGGCGCCCGCGCGCCGGTGGCTCAAAGGCCAGCCGGATGGCATCGAGCCCGACATCGACGCCTGCGTGCGCATCGCCGCCGACCGCCGGGCCGGCCGGTCGTTGGCCGGCACCAGCGCCTATCTGGACCGCCGGCCCGCCGACCGCGACCTGGCCTGCCTGGTGCTCGCCGACCTCTCCCTGTCCACCGACGCCCACGCCAACGACGAACAGCGGGTGATCGACGTCATACGCGACAGCCTGATGCTGTTCGGCGATGCCCTGACCGCCACCGGCGACCGATTCGCCTTTTACGGTTTTTCCTCGTTGCGGCGAAGCTTCGTGCGCTTTCACGAGATCAAGCCCTTCGATCGCCCTTTCGACGCGATGACGCGGGGACGGATCGCCGCCCTCAAGCCCGGCTACTACACGCGCCTGGGCGCCGCGGTGCGCCGCACGGTCCAGCTGCTCGAGCCGCAACCCAGCCCACGCCGGCTGCTGCTGGTGCTTTCCGACGGCAAGCCCCACGACACCGACCTCTACGAAGGTCGTTACGGTATCGAGGATACCCGCCACGCCCTCGCCGAAGCCCGCAATGCCGGCATCAAGCCCTTCTTCGTCACCATCGACCGCGAAGCGGCCGCCTACCTGCCCCATATGTGCGGGCCGAACGGCTTTGTCATCATGAGAAAGCCCGAGGAACTGCTCACCCGCCTGCCACAGCTCTATGCGCAACTGACCGATCGATAGGCCCGGCCGCTCCCTGGGGCGGAAAACGGTCGCGACATTCCGACGCGCGGCGATATGTCATATGGATATCAAGCGCGTTCGTGCCGATAATCGCCGCCTTTCCCCCAAAACCGACAGCACGAGCATGAACAATGTCCCGCACGTCCTGATCGTCGAGGACGATCCCGATATGTCGCGCGTCCTGACGCACCTGTTCCGGCGGCGAGGATACCAGGCCGTTTCCACGCGCGACGTTCACGCCGCGCTGGCGACCGCGACGCGCTCGGCGCCCGACGCGGTCGTGCTCGACCTCCGGCTGGCCGCCGATTCCGGCCTGTCGCTGATACGGCCTCTGCGCGCAATCAACCCCGCCATGAAAATACTGGTCCTGACCGGCTACGCCAGCATCAGGACGGCCGTCGACGCCATCAAGCTGGCCAAGGCGCGGTCGCTGGAACATCTGAAGTGGAAACACATCATGCGCGTTCTGGCCGACCATGGCGGCAATATTTCCGCCACGGCGCGCGCGCTGCGGATGCACCGTCGAACGCTGCAAAGACAGCTGACGGCAAAGACCGACGCATCAAGCCAGGCGATGCTTGCGACGCTCCGGCAACGGGCTGCCCGCCGCAGGCGGCGATCCCTTGCCGACGGACAGCGGCATTGACCCCTAGTCGGTCTCCCGACTTCCCCGGGGGGCGTCAGTGCTCCTTGCCGTCCACGCGTGGCGCCAGCAGGAAAGGCGCATAGCGCCACAGCAGGATGGCGAAGGCGAGCAGCCAGGTGGTGGCGGCGATATGCAGCCACATCGCATAACCGGCCGGATGGAATTGCGGCATGACGACCCGCGCCACCAGGCCGGCGATCATGAGCCACAGCACGAGCTTGTCGGCCGGCTCGAACACCACCTCGCGGCCGGTATGGCCCTTGGCGATACGCACGATCATGGCCGGCATGATGGTGCCGAGCACGCCGACGGTGAACAGGTGCGCGGAAACGCTGCCCACCCAGGGCAGCGCCACGAAATGGCCGACCGCGTCCACCAGCAGTTGCGCGACGATCATCAGGTAGCCGAGATACATGATGCCGACGTCGAGGCGCGAGAAAGCGCGCAGCGGCTTCCAGCCCGTGAAGCGGACGAGCAGCAGCAGCGCCAGCACGGCTTCGGCACCGCCGGCGACGGCGGCGGGCAGCCAGGGCGCGAAGGCCAGGGCCAGGGCCAGCCACTTGATCGGAACGTCGAGGCGCGGATCGCGCAGGATCTCGGCCTGGAAGGCGTGGCGCATGTACTGCACCTGGGTGCGCTCGAGCATGATGAGCACCACCAGCCGGAACAGCGCCAGGGTCATCGCCCAGCCTTCGGCGAAGTGCGCTTGCTGCAGGATGAGGAACTTGGCGGGCAGGAACAGCAGCAGCAGGATCCAGAAGAAATAATTGTCGCTGGCGCCGCCGCGCACCTTCTGCGGCAGCATGGTGTGCAGCAGCATGGCGACGATGGCCACCTGGAACAGGCCGGCGGCCAGCCAGAACAGCGCCGGCGGCCAGCCGGCGCCCAGGCTCATGGCCAGCCGGTCGAGCAGCCAGGCGGCGGCGAGCAACACCAGCGCGCCGCCATGCCAGCCGCGCACGTTCAGCCAGTTCTTCGAGGCGGTGAGCAGGAAGCCGCCGAACACCGCCCAGCCGAAGCCGTAGAACATTTCGTGGGCATGCCACTGAACCGGCGGCAAGGCGAAAGTCAGCGGCGGCGGTACGCTGCCGGTGAAGATCAAGGCCCACCAGATCGGCAGGCCGAGGCCGGCGACGCAGGCCAGGATGAAGAAGGGGCGGAAACCCGCCGACCACAGCGGTTGTTGCGTGAATCTCATGGGCGTTGCCGGAACATGGCCGCGTCTAGCGGGAGGCCGGGCGCGCCGGCAGGCGGGCCAGCAGCCTGCCGGAGGCGGCATCGTGGAAAAAAACCTCCGTGAGCCTGCCGATCAGGTAGCGTTTCTTCAAGGTGAAATCGACCGGCGTGGCAAACGTCGATTTCCAGAACGTCGTGCTGTCGGAAAGACAGTCCGGCGCCAGTTGGCCGCGCAGACTCATGCGCAGGTCGCCGCCAGCCAGACGGCGGGCATCGGCTTCCGGCACGGCCACGTCGACGACGAAGCCGGCATCGTCACCGGCGTCGCGCGCGTAGAAATCGTAGGGATTGTCGAAGACGAAGAAGTAGTCGTAGCGCCAGCGGATGCGGAATTCCTGCGGCGCGCCGATCTTGTCCTCGGCGCGGTAGCTGCCGCGATCCTCGGTGACCGAGGCGATCGGCAGGTACTTGAAGGCGTAGTAATCGCCGCCTGCCGCCGCTGCGTCGGGGTGCCAGTTCCAGCCTTCGGTGAGGTCGTTGAACTGCATGCGATACAAAATGTGCAGTCGGCCGGTCGCGGCGTCGTAGGCGGTGTCGACCAGCGCCTCCTGGGCCAAGCTCACCGGCAGCGTCATCAGTTCGCCGGCGGTACAGCGGGTGGCGGCGGACGCTGCGGCGCGCGCGGCGTATTCGCGCACCGGCTCCTGGTGCGGCGGTGCGATCTCGTCCGCCGCCGTGCCGGCGAGCGGCACGGTCAGCAGCAGGCCGGCAAACGCCCGGCGCATCGATCAGCGCTTGGCGAAGTCGATCACCACACCGGCCGGCTCGCGCTGGCGATAGGTGATTTCGACCGTCTGGCCGTAACGGGCTTCCATCTGCTGCAGCAGCGGAATGGGGTCGTGGTCGTTGACGAAGCGCATCACTTCGCCGGGGTGCAGCGCATCGAGCGCGCCGAAGATCGCGGCGTGGCGGAAACGCTTGGCGATGCCGCGCGCGTCAAAGGAATAAAGGCCTTCCGGGTTGGTATGGTTATGGACCGGGATGTTGATCACGAAAGTTCTCCGATGGGTTGATAGGCCGGCGGATCATAGTTGACTCTTATCCTCGGGTAATTGACCTGAGTCATTTTTGGCCGCGCGCCACGCTGATGACCATGGTAACGATGAACAGCAGCAGCGCCAGCGCATTGGCGACGCCGGCGGCCTGGCCGAGGGCGAGGTTGGACGAAAGATCGCCGATCAGCCGGGCGAGCACCGATACGTGCAACACGGCCAGCGGCAGGTAAAAGAACGGGTGGTAGGGAATGCGCACCTTGGCCACGGCCGGAAAGATGATCGGCGCATGGCCGAAGATCATGGAAAAGACGAAACCGAGGAAAACCGCGTGCAGCGCCGCGTCGCGCAGCGGACTGCCCAGCGCGAAGCCGCCGGCGAGGCCCAGCAGCCCGGCCAGCGCCAGCCAGCCGTAGCCGGCCAGCAGGCAGGCGGCGATGTAGCGCGTCAAGCCCGTCTGGCGAATGTTGCGGCGGGCGATGTCCTGGACGGACAACCACAGCGCCAGCGCCAGCAGGCTCGCGGCGAACAGGCGCAGGCCGGCGTCGTCGCGCCATGTCGTGGCCGCCAGGCCAAGCAGCTGCACGCCGACGATCAGCGCGAAGGCGCGGCGCGCCGGCGGCGAGGGCGGCAGAAAACGGGTCAGTTCCAGACGCTCGCCGGCGATGGTGAGCACGAGAAAAGCGATCCACCAAGGCACGGCAACCGGAATGATGCCGCTGGCCAGCCACACCAGGTTGCCGATCAGCCAACAGGCGGCGCCCAGCGCCAGTACCGCCAGATGCGTGACCGGCTGCTGGCGGAGCAATAGGCCGCTGCCGGCGGCCAGCAAGGCGCCGGCCACGGAAAACAGTCCCTGCGCCGCGACCACCGGCAAGCCGGCGAGCAGCGCGATGCCGCCCAGGCCGGCGCACAGCGGCGCGAGATAGGGCCAGTTGCGGCCGGCGCCCGCCAGGGCGACGGCACGCTCCAGGCTGATCACCGTGCCGAGGAAGGCGGCGATCATCAGCGCGCCGTGCGCGCCCGCCTGCGCCGCCATCGGCGCCGGCACGACGACCGCCAAGCGCGCCAGACCGGCCAGCACGCCGACCACCAGCGCGACGACGCCGAGCGCCAGCAAGGGCAGGCGGGCCACGGGCGGCAAGGGCTTCATGGTCGCGTCGCGCGCCGGATTGCCGGCATCACCACTGGAAGTGCTTGCGCGCCGCCTCGCTCATGCGCGACGGTTCCCAGGGCGGCGACCAGACCAGCTGAACCTCGATGCGCACACCGGCCGGCACGAGGGCCGCCACGACAGTCTTCACCTCATCCACCATCATGTCGCCCATCGGGCAGGCCGGCGAGGTCATGGTCATGTCGATGGCGACGGCATCCGCGGCGACGTCGACGCGATAGACGAGACCGAGGTCGACGATGTTCATGCCCACTTCGGGATCGATGACCTGGCGCAGTTCGGCGAGGATCGCGTTGCTGTCGGGAAGCGGGGCGGAAGCAGTAGTGTCGGCCATGGGAGCGGTCTATCGAATCAAACGAATCTGGCAAGGGTCCGCAAGATTAACACCGGCGCACGGCGTCGAGCACTTCCTGGGCGAGCGTCGACTCGGCGGCGGGGAACAGCACTTGCTCCTCGAAGCGCACGTGCGCGGCCAGCGCTTCGCCGAACTGATCGAGACAGCGCTCGTCGCCCGCCGCCAACCGCGCCGCCAGGGCGCGCAGGAAAGCGTGCTCGGCGAGCGTTTGCTCGACCAGCGCCATTGCTTCGGAATGCCCGAGTTCCGCCAGCGCCGGCAACAAAGCGTCTTCCTCGATGCGGAAATGCGGCTCCAGTTCCGTCGCGAACGCCGTCCCGATGGCGGCGATGCAGTCCCGGACCGCGTCCGCCGTCGCCGCGGCGGCGCGGCGCGCCCGTTTCGCCAGCACCAGGGCCGTGTGGTGTTCGCGCGAAAGCTGGATCAGGCCGTGGCTGCGCTTCATGCCGCCGCATCCTTGCGCGCAGCCTGGGTCAACTGTTCCTTGCCCGGCACGGAGAATCCGCCTTCGATGCGGAGCAGTTCCTCGCGATGCAGCCGCGCCAGGAGATCGACGACGCGGGCGCCCTTGCGCGTCAAGTGCACTTCCACCTGGCGGCCGTCGGCCCGACCGGCGTGCCGCTCGACCCAGCCTGACTTTTCGCAGCGCGACACCAAGGCCACGACGCCGTGGTGGCGGGCCTGCAATCGCTCGGCCAGCTCGGTGATGGTCGCCCACTCCCGGCCGGGAAAGCCCTTGAGGTGCAGCAGCAGAAGGTACTGCAGATTGGTGACGCCCTTGCGCCGCGTCAGCAGTTCGCTCCAGCGCAGATATCGACGCACTTGGTAACGGAAGGCCGACAGGGCTTCGAAATCCTCCTTGCCGAACGGTAAGTCGCTCATCGGGTTGCTCGCTGGGATAAAGGCCGCATACTCCCATCGGGGAGTTGACGCTGTCGGGTTGTCCGGGAAACAATATCACGGCATGATGTAATGACCAAGCGTGAAGGAGCGATGCATGGAAGCGGGAGTCGAAATGCCGGTGCGCGACGCCGAGGGCTACCTGGTGGAACCGGCGGAATGGAACGAGGGCATCGCCGAAGCCCTGGCGCGGGAACTGGGCATTGCGCTCGAAGACGACCACTGGGACGTGATTCGCCGCATGCGGGAATTGTGGGAAGAGCATCAGGTCGCGCCGGACGCGCGGCACATCATCAAGCACCTCGAGAAACGCTACCCGGGCACGGGCCGCAAGCGCCTGTTCGAGCTGTTTCCCTACGGCTATCCCGGCCAGGCCTGCAAGATCGCCGGCATGAAACGGCCGCGCGCCTGGAGCACGGGTTGACGCCGACATGAAGTTCCCCGACTTCTTCTCCACTGCGCCCGTCATCCGCGTGCGCGACCCCCTCGCCGACTTTCTGGGCGCCGCCGAAGGCGGCATCATCGACTACCGCTACGAGGATGCCGTGCGGCTGGCCGGCCACAGCTGCCCGACCGTCGCCTCCGCCTTCCTGATGACGCGCACGGCGCTGGCGGCCCTCTACGCCGGCGCCTTGCCGGTGCGCGGCGAGATTCGCGTGGACCTCGCCGACGCCCGCGACGCGGGCGTTACCGGGGTGATCGCCAGCATCGCCACGCTCGTCACCGGCGCCACCGCCGACAGCGGTTTTCGCGGCCTGGCCGGCCAGTTCAACCGGCGCGACAAGCTGTTCTTCGACCAGGCGCTCGCGCACGGGTCCTTGCGCTTCACCCGGCTCGACACCGGGGCGGCGGTGGAAGTTTTTGCCGATCTCGCCCGCGTCCCCGGCGACCCGCGCATGGGCGAACTGATGCCCTTGTGCTTGAGCGGCCGGGCGAGCGCCGCGCAAGCGCAGGCGTTTCGCGCGCACTGGCAGGACCGCGTGCGCCGGCTGCTGGCATGCGCCGACGACCCCACGGTCATCGGCGTGTCGCCATGACTGACTTTCGGGAAAGCTAATCGCAGCATTCCCGATAACATTCGCGCTGCACCCATCACCATCGTCGGAGCGCGCCATGGCCAGTCCCAAACTTCCCGCCACCATGACCGAGGTGGCGATTTCCTCCCCCGGCGGACCGGAAGCGCTGCAGCCGCGAACGGTGCCGACGCCGGTGCCGGGCAGCGGCGAGCTGCTGGTCCGGGTCATGGCCGCCGGCGTCAATCGACCCGACGTGCTTCAGCGCAAGGGCCTTTACCCGGTGCCGCCGGGCGTGACGCAAACGCCGGGGCTGGAAATCGCCGGCGAGGTGGTGGCGACCGGCGCCTCGGTGATGGAGTTCGCCATCGGCGATCCGGTCTTCGGCCTGACCGATGGCGGCGGTTATGCCGAGTACTGCTTGCTGCCGGCCGGCCAGGCCCTGCCGAAACCCGGCAACGTCACCGTCATCCAGGCGGCCGCCATCCCGGAAACGTTCTGGACCGTCTGGGCCAACCTGTTCCAGATCGGCCGCGCCAGGCGCGGTGAAACGGTCCTGGTGCATGCCGGCGCCAGCGGCATCGGTTCGACGGCGCTCATGCTGGCTCGCGAATTCGGCCTGCGCGCCATCTCGACCGACTCGGGGCCGGAAAAGTCAGCCGCGGCGCTACGCTTCGGCGCCGAACGGTCGATCCCTTACCGGGAACAGGATTTCGCCAAGGAAGCGCTGGCCTGGACCGACGGCCGAGGCGTCGACGTCATCGTGGACATCGTCGGCGCCAAGTATCTCGAGCGCAACCTGGCCGCCTTGGCCAAGGACGGCCGGCTGATCTTCATCGGCTTCCTGGGCGGCTCCGTCGCTCGCGAGTTCGACCTGTTCGCTCTCATCCAGAAGCGAGCGACCCTCACCGGATCGACCATGCGCTCGCGCACCGCCGCCGAGAAAGCGGCGATCACCCGCGATCTGCGGGAGAAAGTCCTGCCCGTGCTGGCCGCCGGGCGCTGCCTGCCGGAAGTCTGCGCCACCTTCCCGCTCGAACAGGCGTCCGAAGCCCATCGGCTGATGGAAAGCGGCCGGCACATCGGCAAGATCGTCCTGCGCGTCGGCGACTGAACACCGCCAAGCGCGCTGCCGCCCGCTTCAGTCCCGGACCAGCCGATAGCGCTCGACCTTGCGATAAACGGTGTTGCGGCTCACGCCCAGCTCGTTGGCCACGCGCGTGATATTCCAGCGGTAGCGCTCGAGCAGGCGCAGCATGGCTCCCCGCGCCGCCTGCTCCAGGCAACTGAGTTCGGCGCCCTCGCCTTCGTCCGGATCGGCTGCGCCGCGCGGCAACGCCTCGTCCAGTTCGGGCAGCGCGCCGAAACCGTCCCCCGGGTGGATTTCCGGCGGCAGGTCGGCCGAATCGATGGTCGCCCCTCCGGCAAGCGCGGCGGCGGTTTCCAGCACGTTGCGCAACTGGCGCAGGTTGCCCGGCCAAGCGTAGGCGGCCAGACTGGCCAGCGCCGCCGGCGCGAGCGCCGCGCCGGGCGCAACTTCCGCCAGCACACTGCGGATCAGGCCCGCGCGTCCGCTGCGCAAGCGCAGCGGCGGCAGTTCGACGGTGAAGCTGGCGAGGCGAAAGTAAAGGTCGCGGCGGAAACTGCCCTCGGCCACCATCTGCTGCAGATCGCGGTGCGTGGCGCAGACCACGCGCAGGTCCACCTTCACCGCCGACTCGCCGCCGAGCGGCGTCACTTCCTTCTCCTCCAGCACGCGCAGCAGGCGCGCCTGCAGGGCGAGCGGCATGTCGCCGATCTCGTCGAGCAGCAGCGTCCCCTTGTCGGCAGCGAGGATGCGGCCGCGCCGGCCTTCGCGCGAAGCGCCGGTGAAGGCGCCGCCGCGGTAGCCGAACAACTCGCTCTCGATCAGCGTTTCCGGCAGCGCCGCGCAGTTCACCGCAACGAAAGGCCCGGCGGCGCGCGAACCGGCCTCGTGCAGGGCGCGCGCGAAGACCTCCTTGCCGCAGCCCGTCTCGCCCTGCAGCAGGACATGGATGCCCTTTTCGTACACCATGGCGGCGCGGCTGAAGTCGCGCTCGACACCAGCATCGCCCCAGTCGCGGCGCGGCGCCTCGGGCACCGGCGCGCCCCCGGCCGTGCGCGGCGCGGCAACGCGGCGCCGCGGCGGCTTCATGTAGACAAAGATGGAGCGGCCGCCGGCGGCCGTCAGCGGCCGCGGATAGCCGGCGCTCTCGGCGGCGCGGCCGAGCAGCTCGTTCAGGCCGATCTCCAGCACATCGCGCGCGTTGCGTCCGACCAGGCCTGCGCAGCCGAGGTGCAGCGTCGCACTGCGGTTGGCCGCCACCACCTCGCCGCTGTCGTCGAGCGCCACCAGGCCCTCGTGGAAAGTGTGCAACAACTCGCGCCGGCTGTGCAGGTGCACCAGGTGCAGGTGGCCGTAGCGCGCCTCGAACAGGCGGTTCTCGATGGTGTTCGCCGACATGCCGATGAGCATGCGGAAATGCTCGGCGCTCAGGTCGGACTCGGAGGTGACATCGAGGGCGCCGACCAACTGGTCGCACTCGTCGAAAATCGGCGCAGCGCAGCAGGACAACCCGGTCAAGCTGGGAAAGAAGTGCTCGGCGCGGTCGATGACCAGGGGACGGCGTTCGGCCAGGCTGGTGCCGATGCCGTTGGTGCCGCAGGCGCGCTCGCTCCAGTCGCTGCCCGGGCACATGCCGATGCGCGCGGCCTGGCGCACGAAGACGCCGTCGCCGAGGGTCTCGAGCACGGTGCCATTGGCGTCGGCGATCACCACCAGGGTGTCGCGGTCGGGCAACTGGCGATAGAGGCTGTACGCCTCGGCGCGGGCGCTGACCAGCAGGTGGGCATTGTGTTCCTTGCAGGCTGCCAGCCGGTCGCGCGACAGTCCGGCCAAGGCGAAGGCACCGGCAGGATCGAGGCGGTAATCCTTGATGCAGCGATGCCACGAGCGGGCGACGAAACCTGGCTGCCCGGGCAGGCCATCGCCCACAGATCGCATGACGAAGTCGGCATGCCGCCTGGCCGCGAGATCCAACATTGTTTCTCCTCCCGGTAACCGCTGCGTGGAATGGTCGATACTAGGTTCGCGCCCCGCGGCTCACAATCAGGAAATTCCCGACGGATGATCAGGGAATTCCCTTAGTCAAAGTGCATGACTTCGCCGCGGCCGTCGCCCGCCAGGTCGCCCAGCCAGCGGCGGCCGCGCCATTCCCCCGCCCGGCCCGCGTGGCGGGCGAAGACATTGCCGGCATCGAGCGTCTCCAGCCAGTGGCGGCGCAGCAGGCGCAGGTAGGCGCCGGCAACGCAGGCCGTCTCGACGAAGCTTGGCGGCATCGAAGGCGCCGCGCCGAACAGCAGCAGCGTGCCGCGCCGCATGCCGTAGCCGGCGTGGGCGCCGACGCGGCCGGCCACCGCGAGCGTGCCGGCCACCATGCGCGCTGCGCAAAAGTCGCCAGCATCGCCGGCGACGAAGATCTCGCCGCGCCGCATCTTGTCGCCGCAGCGCGCACCGACGTTGCCGGCGACGAGCACCCGCCCGCCCCGCATGCCGGCCGCCAGCCAGGGCAACGCCGCACCGAGGCGCTCGCCGGCGTCGCCGCTCACGCGCAGTTCGCCGCCGCGCATGCCCGAAGCGGCAAAGGCGCCGACGCGACCGTGCACCGTGACGCGGCCGCCCCGCAGGTCCGCCGCGACGAAATCGCCGGCATCGCCGCCGATTTCGCATTCGCCCGCCGTCATGCCGCGCGCCACGTCGCAGAAACGCGCATCCATGCCCTCGAAGACCAAATGATGATCCGGCGCGCCTGCGACGCGAAAAAAATCGCCCAGTGCCGGCGTTTCCTTGCCCCAGCGCAGCGGCAGGCGCTCGATGTCGGCCGCCGTCATCCGTGCCAGCTTGTCCGGCACGATGCCGGCCAGCGAAATCCGCCCCGGCGGCGACTGACGCAAAGTCAGTCTCAGGGACACGGCGGCATCTCCAGGAGTTCGCGCAGCCTGAAGTGGAACTGGCCGAGCTTGCCGCCGTAGTTGCCGGCGGTGACGCGACGCAGGCCGGCGACCGCGCAGGCGGCGCGCAAACCGGCGGCCATGGCGGCGGCGACGGCCCCGGCGCTAAGGCCGTCGATCACCACCTCGAGCACGCAGCGCTCTTCGGGCCCGAGGGCGCTGGCGGGCCGGCCGCGCAGGCTCGGGCAATAGGCATTGTTGGTGGACGCCGGCAGCGCCTTGTACTTCGAGCCGACCTTGGAGCCGGAGCGCACCACGCCGCCGGGGAAGGGCGCGATGACGCCGGGCACGCGCCGGATCGCCGCCACGGCCCGCTCCGCCGCGGCGAGCGCGGCCGCCGCGCTGTCGGCGACGAAGATCAGGTTGCCGCCGCCGACCGCCTTCACCATCGGCGTCGTCTCCTCGCAGAGAAACTCGCCGTCCATCACCGGCACACGCCAGTAGCGTCGGCCGCCGACCCGCTTGGCAATCTGGAAGCCGTCGCCGAAATAGCGCAGCGCATTTCCCATGGGCAGCGGCTCGCCCTCGGCGAGGCCGGCGAAGGCGGCAGTGCTCGGACAGGTGAGGATGCATTGGCTGACGCGCCGCTCGATCTGTTTCGTCAGCTCCTTGGTCGACACGGCGAAGAACAGCAGCGCCACGCCGGGCCGGCCGTCGGGCGTTCGACTGGCGTCCAGTTCCGCCTCGATGCCCGCCTCGCAGCCGCAGGCGATCACCGAGGTGGCGAAGCCGGTAGCCGCCAGGCCGGCGTGACGCGCCCACGTCGCATCGCACGCCGTCACCACGATGCGCGCCGCCTTCATGCCGAAGGCCTCGGCGAAAGTGTCCTCGATGAATACGCCGTTCAGNNNCGCATGGATGCACGTACCGTCGCCCGCCGTGATTGCAGGCCTCGCGCAATTCGTCGTCGCCGATGGCGAAGCCGGCGAAGCGCTGCGTCATGTAGCGATCGAAATACTGCCCGAGCTCGCGTTCGATGGCGCGGTCGTAGTCCGGCCGCACGACGTGGGTGGCGCCCTGCGGCGCGGCCTGGATGCGACCGTCGCGCACGACGACGACGCCGTCCTTGAACACCCAGGCCGGCGCGGCAAACATCGCCTCGCGGTCGGCCTGCTCGCGGTAGATGGCGATGTCCGCCGCCGCGCCCGCGCCGAGATGGCCGCGCTCGGCCAGCCCGAGCAGGCGCGCCGGCGCGGCACGCGTGACGATGGCAATCTCCGCCAGGGAATATTCGCGGCCGAGCTGCGGCAGCAGCGACATCGCCTGCGCCGCCGGATGCAGGCGCGCGAACTGTTCGTCGCGAAAGGCCTTGTCGCAGAGCAGGCGGATCAGGTGCGGATAGCTGGTAAACGGCGCGCCGTTGGGATGGTCGGTGGTGAGCACGATGCGCCAGGGGTCGTCCACCAGCAGGAACAGCTCGAGGCCGATGGCCCACTGCAAGGCGTTGACGTAACTTTGGTCCCGGTAGCGGAAAGGCACCACGCCGCAGCCGGCGTCGCACTCGATGTCCATCAGCACCGACTTTTTCGGCGAGGCCAGGCCGACGTTGCGATGCTGCGCCATGGAATCGCCCGAGCAGGTCACGGTCTGGCCGAACATGATCTGGCCGATGTCGATGCTGACGTTGCGCGCGCGGTTCACCGCCTCGGCGACCTGCGCGGCGCCGGAGGAGAACTTGAACTCGCCCTCGGCGCCATAGCTGTGGAACTGGACGTGGGTGAGATGCAGCGGCAAGCCCTCGACCGCCTCCATCGTCGCCAGCGTCGTGGCGAGGTTGCCGGCAGCCCCGAGATTGCTGGCATGCACGTGCAGCGGATGCGGCACGCCGAGCGCGGCCACCGCGCGCACCAGCGCCTGCAGGATGCGCCGCGGCGTCACGCCGTAGTAGGGGTGGGCATCGTCGAGATCGAAGGCGCGGCGGTTGAACTTGAAGGCCGAAATGCCGCCGGGATTCACCACCTTGATGCCCATCGCCTGCGTGGCGGCGAGCGTCCACGCCACGTAGTCGTTGATCTTCGCCTGCGGCGCGTCGGCGGCGAGCTGGCGCAGCAGGAAGTCGTCGTTGCCGAGCAGGGCGTAAGCGCCATGGTCGACGATGGGCGTGTCGCCCATCTCCAGGTGCGCCTGACGCGCGTTCATCGGCAGCATGGCCGGCTCGAAGCAGGCGGTGTAGCCCATCTGGGCATAGCGATAGCCGGCGGCGAAGGTCGGCGGGGCGGCGTGGCCGCAGGCGCTGCGCAGCGCCATGTCCGCCTCGAGATGCAGCGGCGCGTGGTCCTCCGGCAGCAGCGTGCGGGCGATGTTCACCTTGCCGCCGCCGATGTGGGTGTGCAGGTCGATGCCGCCCGCCATCAGCACCATGCCCGCGCAGTCGACCTCGCGCGCGGCGCTACCGGCGGCGGGCGGGGAGACGATGCGCCCGTCCTCGAACCACAGGTCGGCGACGGCATCGACGCCGTTGGCCGGGTCGACGATGCGGCCGTGCTTCAGCCGCGTCAGCATGCCTGCGCCTGCACGGCGGTGGCGATGCGGTCGAGCACCGCGGCGGCCGAGGGCAGTCCGGTCGCCACTTGCGCCGGCGCGTACAGCGTCACCACGCCGTCGGTGCGCACCAGGTGGCCGGCGGATTCGACGCCCGGCACGGCCGCCGGGATGAAGACGCGCGCGCCCGGCGGCGCCAGTCCCGGCGCGCCAACGGCCACCACGGGCAGGTCGCGCGCCCAATCGGGGAAAGTCAGTCCCGGCAATACGGCGATCCACAGCAGCAGGTCGACGTCGCGATAGTCGGGGAATGGGTCGCCCGCCCCTTCGCCGCCACGGAATTCCAGCGGCAGAGCGAAGCCGGTCTGCCAGGCCGCCACGGCGTTGGCCGTCAGGTCGGCGCCGCTGCCGGCGAGCGGCAGGGCCGCCCAGCGCGTCTCGCGATTGAGGCCCTGCAGGAGCTGCTGCAGCTGCTCGATGAGCAGGTCGGCGCCGGCATCGTCGACGTCGGCCGCCGCCCACAGCAGCAGGCCGTAACGGCTGGCGCGCATGCGTTCGGCGAGCGCGGCGAGCGCCGTCGGCACGCGTCCGTGTCCATCGAGCCGGCCCTCGCAACAGGCGCGCAGCGCAGCCACCGCGGCAAACAGATCGAGTCCGCCGCAGTCGACGCGCTCCACCGGCACGCCGGCCGGCGCATGCTCGAGCGTTTCCGCGCCGAGCAGGACGATGCGCCGCTGCGCGGCCTCGACAAACAGCGGCTCGGGCGCGAACAGGCGTTCGAGGACGCGCGGAAAGCGCTGCGTCACGTCGCCGCCCACGATGACGACGAGATCGGCGCGGTGGCGCGCCTCGGCCAGCGTGGTCGTCACGGCGCCGCGGCTCTGCAGGGCGAAAAGATTGCGCTGCGCCGCTGCCTGGTGGGCATGCACCACGCGCGCGCCGCAGCGGTCGGCCAGCGCCAGCGCGGCGCGCATGGCCTGCACGTCGCCCGCCAGTCCGCCGATCAGCGGCCGCCGCGCGCGCGCCAGCGCGATGGCCGCCGTCCGCACGGCCGCCGCCTCTTCGGCCGGAACGCCATCGACGTGCGCGCCCCCCGTCGGTCGGATCGCCGCCCAGCCCGCCGCCGCCTTCGGGCACGCCGCTTGCACGTGTCCGCTTGTGCCCGGAAAGGGCAAGTCGTCGCAAAGCAGGCCGCAGAAGGGGCAAACGAAGTGCGTGGCATTCATGCCGCACCGCCATGCAAGCCCCGCGCCAGCCCGCTGCAGCAAGGCGGTGCCGGCAATGCGGCGATGCCGGCGCAACACAGTGTCACGAATCTGGAACAGTGCAATGAACGCGATCGATATCGAATGCCCGGCCCGGCTGCATCTGGGCTTCATCGACCCGGGCGCCAGCTCGGGACGCCGCTTCGGCAGCCTCGGCCTGGGACTGGACGGCCTGGGCACGCGTCTGCGCGTGCAGCGCGTGCGCTCGGCGCGCGAGGCGTACTTCGCCGCCGGCGAGCGCGCCCAACCCGAGCGCGACCGGGCGCTGGCTTGTCTCGCGCGCCTGCGCCGCGCCTTCGACTTCGATGCCCCGCTCGCCATCGAACTGCTGGACGCCATTCCGCCCCACGCCGGCCTCGGATCGGGCACGCAGCTGTCTCTGGCCCTGGGCTATGCCGTCGCGCGCCTGGCCGGCCGCGACGCTGCGCCGCATCAGATTGCCGAGCTCACCCAGCGCGGCGCGCGCTCCGGCATCGGCATCGGCGTCTTCGAACAAGGCGGCTTCGTCGTGGACGGCGGCCGCGCCGAGCGCACGACGGTACCGCCCATCGTCGCGCGCCTGCCCTTTCCCGCCGCCTGGCGCGTGCTGCTGGTCTTCGACGCCAGGCACGCCGGCCTCTCGGGCGCGGCGGAAACGAACGCCTTCCGCACCCTGCCGCCCTTCCCCGCGCGCGACGCCGAGCGCATCGCCGGCCTCACGCTGATGCACGTGCTGCCGGCGCTGGCCGAAACCGACTTCGCGCGCTTCGGTCCGGCCGTCACGGAGATTCAAGCGCGGGTCGGCGACCACTTCGCGCCGGTGCAGGGCGGCCGCTTCGCCAGCCCGCAGGTGGCGCGCTGGCTCGACTGGTTTGCCGAGCGCGGCGCCGTCTGCTTCGGTCAGAGTTCGTGGGGGCCGACCGGTTTCGTCATGACGGCTTCGGCGGAGGAGGCGCGCCATCTGCTCGACGCGGCCAAGGCCGCGCGCGCGGCCGACGATCCCGTGCGCTTTCGCAGCGTCGCCGGCCGCAACGCCGGCGCGCGCATCGTCGAATCGCGTAGCGGTGCGCCGGTGCGCGCCTCCTGAGGAGAAGACAAGCCATGGAAAAGCCCGCCATCCTGCACATGCTCACTCCCGCCCGCAACATGAGCCCCTTCGACGTCAACATGGCCATCGACGCCGGCTTCCAGCACGCGCAGACCTATGGCGGGGTGACCCCGGGCGATGTCGCCGGCCTGACCCAGGACGCCATTTTTTCGCGCGGCCCCAAGGGCGTGCGCCGCACCGGCATTTTCATCGGCGGGCGCGAGATCGACGTCGCCGCCGAAATGCTGCAGACGGCGCGGGCGGCGATGACGCCGCCCTTCGTCGTCTCGCTGTTCTGCGACCCGAGCGGCAGTTTCACCACCGCCGCCGGCGCGGTGGCGGCGCTCGAGCGCGCGCTCGCCGCCGAGGACGGGCTGGCCGGCAAGCGCTTCCTCATTCTCGGTGCCGGCCCGGTCGGCGCCGCCGCCGCCGTGCTCGCCGCAGGCTGCGGCGCGCAGGTGCGGCTGGCCAGCCATTCCTCGCTCGAGCGCGCGCGCAAGTTCACCGACATGGTCGCGGCAAAGTTCGGCGCCGCCGTGGAGCCGGTCTGCTCCGACGATGCGCACCGGCGCGGCCTGCTGGCGGAAACCGACATCCTGCTCGGCGCCGCCAAGGCCGGCGTGCAGGTGGTCAGCCGCGCCGAACTCGGCGCCGCGAGCCGACTCGCCGCCGCCGCCGACCTCAACGCCGTGCCGCCCGACGGCATCGAGGGTCTCGGCGTGCTCGACGACCGCAAGCCGCTCGCCGCCGGCTCGGGACGCGCGATAGGCATCGGCGCGCTGGCCGTCGGCCAGGTCAAGTACCAGACGCAGCGCCGGCTGTTCGAGAAGATGCTGGCCGGCGAGGCGGTGACGCTGGGGCTGGCCGAATGCTTCGAGATGGCGCGCGCGGTGTGTCGTGAATAAATATTTTCTCCTGGTCGGCGTGACGGTGCGCGCCTTGGCACAGGCCGCCGCACGCGCCGGCTATGCGCCGTGTGCCATCGACGGCTTCGCCGACCGCGACACGCTTGCGGCCTGCGCAGGGCGGGCGCTGCGGCTGCCCATGCGCGGCGCCACTCCCGATTGGCCCCGGCTCGACGAGGCCATTTGCGACATGCGCCGGCACTATGCGCGGCGCGGCTTCGCCGGCGCCGTCGCCGGCGGCGGCCTGGAGGCCTGCCCCGAACTGCTCGACCTGCTCGCCGAACATGCGCCGCCCACCAACGCGGCAAAGGCTGCGGTGCTCGCCGCCGCCACACCGGCGCGCTGGTTCGCCCTGCTCGACGAGATCGGCGCGCCGCATCCGAAAGTCAGTCTCCGCGACACGCCGAAAGGGCCAGGCTGGCTCGTCAAGCGTGCCGGCGGTACCGGCGGTCTGCACGTGCGGCCGTGGCGCCGGGGCGCGGCACGCGCGCCGGGCGATTATTTTCAGCAGCGCGCGCCGGGGCGCCCCGCCTCGGCGCTGTTTCTCGCTGCCGACGGCGAGGCGCGCATCGTCGGCTGGCAGCGCCCGCTCGTCGCGCCGACGGCGGCACTGCCTTACCGCTACGGCGGCGTAGTCTGCGACGATGCCCTGCCGATCAGAGCCAAGGCCTCGATCGCCGCCGTCATCGAGAGGCTGGCCCGCCGCCTGCCGCTGCGCGGCCTGGCCGGGCTGGACTGCCTGATCGACGGCGAGGCGGTGCAGGTGCTGGAACTCAACCCGCGCCCGACCGCCAGCATCGCCCTCTATCCCGCGCTGAACCTCTTCTCCCTGCACCTGGAAGCCTGCGCCGGCCGCCTGCCCGATGCGCCGCTGCTGCATGACTGGCGGCCCTGCGGCGAGGCGGTGCTGTACGCCGCGACACCGCTGGCGGTGCCGGCGGATTTCCGCTGGCCGCCCCACTGCGCCGACCTGCCCACCGGCGCCGCCGAGTTCGCGCCCGGCGAACCGGTGTGCAGCTTGCGTTGTTCGGCCGATTCGACGCAGGCGTTGCTGACGAAACTCCAGCGCCGCACGATGGCGCTTTCATCGAAACTGGAAGACACCCATGACACTGAGTCTCAACGCGCTGGCCGCGCCGCTGGCCGCCTCGCTGTGTGCTGACGCCGAGCGCCTGCGCCTGAAAGTCAGCGGCGGCCAGGACGCACCGGTCCTGGTCGACGCCGGCATCGATTGCCTGGGCGGCATCGAGGCCGGCCGCCGCGTCGCCGAGATCTGCCTGGGCGGACTCGGCCGCGTGCGGGTGGAGGCAAGCGGCGACGGTTGGCCGCTGGCGCTGACGGTGACGAGCTCGCAACCGGCGCTGGCCTGCCTCGCCAGCCAGTATGCCGGCTGGGGCCTGTCGCACGGCGAAGGCAAGCAGGCCTGGTTCAGCCTCGGCTCTGGCCCGGTGCGCGCGCTGACGGGCAAGGAGGAACTCTTCGCCGAACTGGGCTACGCCGACCGCCACGACAGCAGCGTGCTGGTACTGGAGACCGATCGGCCGCCGCCGCAAGCCGTCGTCGACAAGGTGCTGGCCGACGCCGGCCTCGCGCCTGCGGGGCTGACCATCGTGCTCACGCCGACGCGCTCGCTCGCCGGCACCACGCAGGTGGTGGCGCGCGTGCTGGAAGCCGCCCTGCACAAGGCGCACGCGCTCGGCTTCGACCCGCGCGCCATCGTCGACGGCATGGGGAGCGCGCCGCTGCCAACGCCCGGTCGCGACTTCCTCACGGCAATGGCGCGCACCAACGACGCCATCCTCTACGGCGGCGCCGTGCACCTCATGGTCGACTGCGAGGATGACGCCGCCGAAGCGCTCTGCCAGCGCCTGCCCTCGTCCTGCTCGCCCGATCACGGCCGCTCCTTCGGCGAACTGTTCAAGGCCGCCGGCTACGACTTCTACAAGCTCGATCCGATGCTGTTCGCCCCGGCGCGCGCCGTCGTCGGCAACCTGCGCAGCGGGCGCAGTTTTTCCGCCGGCGCGGTGGACCGCGCGCGGCTGCTGGAGTTCTGGCTGGCATGACCCTGGCGCTGATCACCGACGAGCCGAACGCCTGGCATACGCGCGAACTCAAGCGCGCCTTCCTTGCGCACGGGTGCGACTGCCGTACGGTCGACCTGCGCCAATGCCGCATCGACCTGTCGATCCGCCCGCACGGCCTGTTCCTGCCCGGCTTCGCGCGCGGCCTGCCCGAGGCGGCCTTCGTGCGCGGCGTGCCGGGCGGCACGCTGGAGCAGGTGGTGCTGCGCCTGGACATCCTGCACGCGCTGCGCGAACTCGGCGTGCCGGTCTACAACGACGCGCGCGCCATCGAGAAGAGCGTCGACAAGGCGATGACCAGCTTTCTGCTGCACCGCGCCGGCGTGCCGACGCCACTGACTTTCGCCGGCGAGGACGCCGCCGGCGCCAACCGCCTGGTCATGCGCGAAATCTCGGCGGGGCGGGCCGTGGTGTCGAAGCCGCTGTTCGGCTCGCAGGGCAAGGGACTCGAACGCATCGACGCCGTGCCGGCCGCGCCGCCGCTGCTGGCCGGCGTCGCCTACCTGCAGCGCTGGCTGCCGCCGCGCGGCAAGCTTTTCTGCGATTGGCGCGTCTTCGTCGTCGGCGGCCGCGCGCTGGCCGGCATGCGGCGCGAGAGCCGCCACTGGGTCACCAACGTCGCGCGCGGCGGGCAACCGCGGCCGGTCGACCTCGGCGACGCCGAACACGCGGATCTCGCACGCTGGGCGGCCGCGGCCAGCCGCGCGCTGGGCATGGACTACGCCGGCGTCGATCTCATGCGCGACGCCGACGGCCGCCCCTGCGTCATCGAGGTGAACGGCGCGCCCGCCTGGCAGGGCTTGCAGCGCGTCACCGACCTCGACATCGCCGGCGCGCTGGCCGAGGACCTGCTCGACCGCCGGCGGGCCGCGCCGTGCGCGATCACGGCCCATGGATGAAACCGCCATCCGCGCCGCCTTCCTCGCTGCCTGCGAACTCGACGTGGCGGCGCTCAAGCCTGGCAACGTGCATCGCGACGCCGACGGCCACGGCATGACGGTGGCCGACTTCATCGCCAGTGCCGAGGCCGCCGCACCAGCGCTGTGCCGTGCCGGCAGCCCGCTCGGCCGGCGCCTGTTCGACGCGGTAACGGCGACGCGCCAGGCGGTCGGCTGCAACACCAACCTCGGCATCCTGCTGCTCTGTGCGCCGCTGGCCGTGGCGGCCGAGTCGGGCAGCACCGTCGCCGCGGTCCTGCGCGCCCTCCGCATGGACGACGCCGAGCTCGCCTACCGCGCCATCGCCCTGGCGGAACCGGGCGGCCTGGGCGATGGCGGCGACGACGACGTACGCCAGCCGCCGCGCCTCGGCCTGGTTGCCGCCATGGCGCTCGCCGCCCCGCGCGACCGCATCGCCCAACTCTACGCCGACGACTTCGCCGACCTGCGCGTCTTCACCCTGCCGCTGCTGCACAGCCGCCTCGCCGGCGGCGAGGGCATCGCGGCGGCGACGACGGCGCTGTACCTCACCGTCCTGGCGCGCTGGCCGGACAGCCACCTGGTGCGCAAGTTCGGTGACAACGCGGCACACTCTGTAACCCGCGAGGCGGCAGAAATCCTTGGCCGATGGAGCGCCGAGAACAGCGCGCCGGTCCGCCGCACCTTGCTGCTCGACTGGGACAAGTCCCTGAAGGCACGAGGATTCAACCCCGGCACCAGCGCCGACTTGACGGTAGCGACGCTGTTCGCCCACGGTCTGACGCGGGGGGCAGCGCGGCTAGCATGATTCCTGCGTTTATCCGGATGGCGGCCCTGCGCCGCGCACTTCCTTCAAACCATACTGGAGAATGCAATGGCAAAAATCAATCGCGTCATGGTCGGCGAATCCCTGGTCGGCGACGGCAACGAAATCGCCCATATCGACCTCATCCTGGGGCCGCGCGGCTCGGCGGCGGAAACCGCCTTCTGCAATTGCCTCACCAACAACAAGGACGGCTTTACCGCCCTGCTGGCGGTGGTGGCGCCGAATCTGATGTGCAAGCCGAGCACCGTGATGTTCAACAAGGTCACCATCAAGGGCGCCAAGCAGGCAGTGCAGATGTTCGGCCCGGCGCAGCGCGCGGTGGCGATGGCGGTGGCCGACTCGGTCGAGGACGGCACCATCCCCGCCGACGAAGCCGACGACATTTTCGTCTCGGTCGGCGTGTTCATCCATTGGCAAGCCGAGGACGACGCCAAGATCCAGGACTTCAACTACCGCGCCACGCGCGAAGCGATCAGCCGCGCCGTGGCCGGCGAGCCGAGGGCCGCCGAAGTCGTCGCCAAGAAGCGCACTGCCGCGCACCCCTTCGCGGCCAAGGCCTAGGCGGTCGATCCGCGCTCCCCTATGCCCAGGGGAGCGGAAATCCAGGGAGGATAGGCGCACCATGCACATCCTCCCGGTGATCGATCTGCTCGACGGCCAGGTGGTGCGCGCCGTGGCCGGAGAGCGCGAACGCTACCGGCCGGTGCGTTCGCGCCTCGCCGAGGATGCCGATCCGGTCGCCGTCGCCGCCGCCTTGCTCGAGCTGGCGCCTTTCCCCGCCGTTTATGCCGCCGACCTCGACGCCATCACGCGCGACGGCAGCCGGCGCAACTTCGCTTCCCTGCAGCGTCTCGGTTCTGTCCTCCGCCGCCGCGGCGTGCGCGCATTGTGGCTCGATGCCGGCCGCGCCGCATGGGTCGGCGAGCTGGCCGCCGCGCTGGCCGAACAAGGGATCGCGCTGGTGCCGGTGATCGGCAGCGAAAGCCTCGCCGAAGGCGAGCGGCCGCAGGACCTGGCCGGCACGAGCGCCGACTTCGCGCTCTCGCTCGACCACCGGGCCGGCGCCTGCCTCGGCCCGGCGGGGCTGGCGCGCGAGACGCATCGCTGGCCGCGGCGCGTGCTGGCGATGGAACTGGCCGGGGTCGGCGTGCGGCGCGGCCCGCCTCTGGCGCTGCTTGCCGCCCTTCGCCAGGGCTCCGACGCGG
>JAGVUA010000034.1 GCA_019136545.1 Betaproteobacteria bacterium | reverse complement strand
CGACCGTAGTGCAGCATTTCGTACTGGAAGTCGACCCAGCGCGCAGTCCACCAGGAGAGGCTCGGCCAGACGCCCGTGCTCGGATCGCCGCCCTGCGTGGCCACGCGCGCAGCGAACAGCCGCGTGCCGGCCTTCAGCGTTCCCTCGTACCACTCGTACACCGCGAGCAGCGCGTCCGCCTCGAGGAACCACGAGACGTTGACCATCCGCTCGTTCTGCGATCGCACCACCCGAGCTCGCGAGTGCCCGGTCTGCATCGGCACCTGCGCGTAGCGCGAGAGCTCCTGGATCTCGTGACCTTCGGCCAGGAAGACGCCGGCTTCGGGCGGAGCGATGATGGTCGGCAGGGCCATGTCAGCCTCGGCGCGGCAGCCCGCGATTCAGCGGCACGCCGGCGGAGCGCATGGCCACTGCGGTCGAGCCGGTGCGAGACGCGATGCGGCGATCGACCTCGCGGACCGCCGCGTCCACGATGAAGCGCACATCGCCGTTGCCCTGGCGCTGCTCCTGGATCCTCGCGCCGTGGTTCTCGATGGTGATCTGCGGAGCGCGAGCGCCCATGAGCGCGGCATTCGGAATGATCCGGCCGCTGGTCGACGGCCGGAACAGCTCGGGCCCCTGCTCGCCCACCAGCAGCGCGCCGCCGACATTCCGGTGCGCATCGCCACCGCCGGCGCGGCGGCCGCGGATGGCCTCGCCGGTCGCCGACAGCGCGGAGTCGCCGGTGGTGATGCCCACGCCCGGACCACCGGTGATCGCGCCGACGATCGAACCCAGGATGTCTCCGATCAGCTGGTTCCCTGCGTCGGCCACCGGCTGGATGAGCGGCCGCAGCACGGTCTTGGCGAACTGCGCCTTCAGCTCGTTGAGGAAGATATCGGTCAGCGACTGGCCGCGCCGGAACCCCTCGAGGATGCCCTGCTCGATTGAGCTGGCCAGCGCCTCACTGGCCTTGTCGCCGGTCTTCTTGGCGTCGTCGGCCGCACGGGTCTCGATGGACCGGGTGATCTTGGTGCCCAGCAGCTCTTCGCGCTCGCGCAGCGCCGCGATTTCCGCCTCGAGCGCCTGCAGGGTCTCGTCGGCAGCGCCGTTCGCAGCGCGGCGCGCGAGCTCCTCCTCATTCAGCGCGCGCAGAGAGCTGATCCGGGCCCGCTCCACGCCGATCTGCCCGATCTCGTCCAGGCCGATCAGGGCGATCTCCTCGCGCAGTTCCTTGTTCCCGCGAACCAGGGCATCGACCGTGTCCAGCTGAGCGCGAGCACGCGCGGAGGTCACCGCAACCTCGGCGTCGCGCAGCGAGATTGCCTGCCGGTTCAGGTCGTTGAACTCGGCCTGCGCCAGGATCTGCTTTTGCAGCTGCGGCGTGAGCCCCTTAAGCCGGCCCTCCTGGATATCGAGCAGCGCCTTCTCGTAGTTGGACAGCTTGAGCGTTTCCTCGCCCTGCTTCTTCAGCGTCTCCAGGTAGCGCTCGGCCTCGCTCTGAGCGGCGGCAGCCTTCGGCTTTCCGCGGGCCCCGTCGAAGTCCAGGCGCGGCCGGCGCGCCAGGCGAGCCGACTCGGCGGAGCTCTGGTTCGGGTCGCCGGCGGCAGCCGTCGCCGCGGCCGCGCGCAGCCGCGCCAGGCGGGTGCTGAAAAAGTCCTCCGACAGCGAGCGCTGAATGTCGCCGATGGCTTCTGAGACGATCGTCTTCGCCTGCCCGAACTCACCCTCGAGGATGGCGCCGATCGCAGCAGCCTGCGCACCGAAACCCACGGCGATCGCGCTGACGGAGCGCACCACGATCTGCGCCGCATCGGCGACCAGGGCCAGCGCGTTGGTCGCGTTCTCCGCGAACTCGGCCACCGGACTCTGGCCAGCCAGCTTGCGGCCGGCTGCGTCGACCCCGACCAGCTCGCTGATGATCTCGGAGGTCACCGCGGTCAGCTCGTTGAGTGACGGCAGGACGTCCGTGAGCGCGACCTGCGCGTAGGCCTGCAGCGTGCCCGTCAGCTTGGCCTGCCGGTCGGCAAACGCGTCGGCGAGCTCGATCTGCTGCTGGGTGAGGATGACCTGCCGGCCGCCCTGTTCCTCCAGCGCCTTGAAGACCTTCAACTGCTCGGCGCCGGACTTGCCGAACAGCGCGATGGCTACGGCTGCCTTTTCAGGCCCGTCAGCGAAGCCGGCAAACGCCTTCGTGAGCGCGTCGATTCGCTCCACAGGGTCCAGCCGCTTGAACTCCGCGATCGGGATGCCCAGCGCCGCCAGGGCGGCGCCTGCAGCCTTGGACTCGTCGTCCACGCCCGACAGGTTCTTGGTGAGCTTCAGCGATGCCGCCGCGATCGCGTCGACCTCCACGCCGGCCGTTGCCGCGGCGACGGAGAGCGAGGCCAGGCTCTCTGCCGAGGCGCCGGTCTCCTCCTCCAGGTCCTTGAACTTGGCCGCGCCCTGCAGGAGCTGATCGAACGACACCGCCACGCCGACGGCAGCCAGCGCACCCAGGAGCTGGCCTTTCAGCGACGAAGCGGTCGAGGCAACGTCCTTCTGGAACTCCTTCAGCTGCTTCTGGGCCCGCTTCGTGTCGGTCACGAAGCTGCCGGTGCGCATCAAGAGGTCGATGATGATCGAGCCAGCTGACATGCCTTACCCCCTGCCCGGTGGCTTCACGCCGAACGCGGCGAACGTCGCCAGGTCGGCCTCAGTGTATGTCCCGTCGCCGTCGCTCGGATCAGGCTGCAGCCAGGCGATGCGCTGCTGCAGCAGGTCTGCGCCACCGCCGCCGGCGGCAGCGTGCGCCACGAGCGCTGCCGGCCGGTGGTACCGGTGCAGGTCATCGAACGGGTACAGCCGGTGATACTCGCGCCAGGCGATGAACTCCTGGCGCGACATCGCCCCCTTCAGCTCTTGGACCGTGCGCCCGCCGAGCGCGAGCGCGAGCGTGTGCCAGAACCAGCGCTCGCCCCTGGCCCTGAGGCTTTTCCCAGCTCGGCCTCCTTTGCCTCGCCGTAGGTGTTGACCTCGAGCAGCGCCAGAAACAGCGCCCGGAAGATCGGCCGCTTGAGCATGACCACGCGCTCGAAGGTCAGCGCCGGCTTGCCTTCCGGCTCGCACAGGCCCTTGGCCAGCAGCCGCGCTGCGGCAGAGCCGGCCACCTCCGGGTCGGAGGAATTGACCTGCATCGCGTAGGACTCGAAGTCGACGTTCGGCAGGTGCCGGAAGTACATCACGTGCTCGGAGCCGTCGGCGAGGCGAACCTTCTTCTCCTCCAGCTCGGGAGGAACGAACCAGGACGCGTCCATGATCAGGCCGGGATGTACGGGGTGAAGACGACGTTGCCGGAGCGCTGGACGGTCAGCGTGCCGCGCACGATCTCGTTCGTGGCCACGTCGATGTTCACATCGGCGATGTAGCCCTCGAAGCCGAACGACGAGCGGCCGGAGGGCGGCGAGATCAGGCCATCGGAGTCGACGGTCGGCTGCTCGGTGCCCTCGGAGAGCGCGGCCAGCCACTGCAGCACCTCGCCGGTGCGCTTGAATTCGAACAGCACCTGATGCGAGAAGTCCCGCGGAATCAGGTTGAAGGGGATCGTCACGACGCCCGGGTTGCCGAGGCCGCCGGCGTATTCCTTGTCGCCGATGGTGTCGAGGCAGGTCGTCTCGATCTGGTCCTTCGCGCCGCCCAGGCCCTGCACGCCGGTGGGGCACGCGAGCTTGATCAGGTCGGGCTGCGACGAGGAACGGGTGTTGTCCACGAAGTAGACCTCCGTGCCTTGGGTGCGAACGGTGCCAGTGGTCATGGTTATGGCCTTTCGAGGTTGGGCCCGCGCGACGACGGGCAGGAGAGGATCGGAGCGCCGGAGCCGGTCACGCCTCGCGCGCCAGCCAGAAGTCGAAGTCCATGCTGATCCGGTAGAGGCGAGTATCTACGTCCCGGGTCAGACCGCGCAAGGCGGTCATGTGCGTGACGGTCTCCATCTGGTCGCGCACCGCCTGCGCAGCGGAGACGCACTCGGCATCGCCGCGGGCCCAGACATCGATCTGCACGCCCTGCCGGTCATGGCTCGGCGTGCTGGACAGGTTGTTTTCCGGGATGCCCGACACCAGGAGCCAGGTCGCGTACGGCTTTACATCGGGAGGGCCGCCGCCGGCCTTCGGCGGAGGGAGCTGCGGCGCCTCGCCGTGCCGGTAGACCCGGGGCCGCGCTCCGAAGATGGCGCGCACCTGCGCCGAGTCCTGCAGGGTGGTGAAGATGGGAGGAAACATCAACGAGCTCCGTTCTGGCGCGCCAGCTTGGTCACCACGCGGTCGACGCCGCGGATCAGCTCCGACTCGACCGTCTGAATGGCGGTCACGGCCTTGGCGGCGAAAGCCGGACGGAGCCATGGTTCGGCCGGCTGCTTCTCCGACCCGTACTCCAGGAGGTTGGCGGTCTGCAGCGTGGTCGTCGCGGGCCCAGGTCGCTGGTAGGACAGCCGGCGCACGCGCACCAGGTAGCGCTCGCCGTTGCCGCCGGTGGGCGCCTTGCCGCGCGTGGCCACGAGTGCGGAGAGCAGGAGCCCGGTGTTCTCCTGGTCATCGGTCGACAGGTTGTCGGTCGCCCGGGCTAGGTTGAGCGCGGCCTCGCGCAGCAGGACCTGCGCACCGCGCTTCAGCGCGTTTTTGACTGGCCCGCCGGCCTTGCTGACGACCTCGGGCGGGAGCTGCTCAAGCGTTCGAAGGATCCCGTCCAGGCCGGTCAGAGAGACGGTGCCGGAGAGCTCGGCCATGTTGGCTCCAGAATGGAAAAGGGCAGCCTTGTGAGCTGCCCCATTCTATTGCGTCGATCGCCACGCAGCACCGGATCCGGCCGCGCCGCTCCAGTCCACATCTAGCCTGCCAGTCCAGTCATCGCCCCGATCGGCCATGCCAGGCCGAGCCTCGCCTGCCTCGCCGTGATCAGCCTAGCCTATCCAGTCCTGGTGTTGCCTGCCTCGCCATGCCAATTCGTTCCGAACCTCGCCAGGCCAGTCCTCGCCTGCCGTGGCTTGTCTTTACTGGACGCCGACCTGCTGGTCGAACCTGCTGCGAAGATCGACGACAGAGCGCAAGAGCGCCTCCACGTCGTCCTCGCACTCCAGCGCCTTGGCAATCTCTCTGGCGCGCCGGAGCATGTCAGCAACGCGGGAGAATTCGGCGACGATCGCTACGCGAGCAGAGTCGGCATCGCTGCGCAGCGTTGTGGTGCTGACGTAGCCCTGCTCGTCGTCGGAGGCGCTGGGATCACGGACGTAGAACACGGCGCGCACGGCCGTTCGATCGGTCTTCTGCACGATGCGAATGCTGGTGATGAGCGATCGCGCTTGGTCGAGTCGATGGGCGTGGGCGGCCTTCTCGTCGTCCCACTGAAAGCAATCGTGCAGCGGGGATGCTGGATCCTTCGCATCCTCGACAACGGCCGCCGGCGTCAGTCGGCCGCCGCCATTGAGCTCCAGTTCGGCCAGACGCTGCCTGATGGCATCGCGTTGATCGGAAGTCTTCATGCTGCCACCTTGAAGCCGCGGCGCTTCATCTCGACGTTGAACCATGCGAGCATCTCGCTGGTCTCGTCGTTGTACGCTTCCGGCTCGTCGAGGCCAGCCTGTTGTGCATCACGCGCCTGCGTCGAGCAGATCCGAACGAAGTCCGGGTCGTCATCGCTGACCAGCTTGAACGCACCGTAGGCCCCGGATCCCTTCTCCTGGCGCCAGTCTCCGACACCCGACTGGAAGCCGGCCGCGGCAAGTAGGTTGGCGATCGATTGCTCGCGGATGATCGGCTTGGTGAACTCGACCTTCAGTTTGCAAGCCCACTCCGGGATGATCGCGCGGGTGCGGATGTCTGGCGTCTTGTTCATGTCCGCCGAACGCGTGACGGCCATGAACACCTTGGGCGTGCCGTAGACCGGAACGAGCTCGCCGTGGACGTAGACGAGCCTGCCGATCTGGGTCCGCTTCGCGCCGGGCATGTCGAGTGCTGCGGTCCCCATCGCACGCTTGAATGCCGTCGGCAGGATCGCAAGCACAGTCGGATCGGAGTCCCTCGGCATGCGATAGACCGAGGCGCGGTATTCCGCGATCGGATCATGCTTCGCAGTCGACGCCTTCTCCGAGGCGGTCTTTCGTCCTTTCGGAGCCAGCAGTTCGAACCAGACCTTCTGGCTCATGCGGTTCATGATGAGCGGGCTGCAGCCGAGGATGCAGAACTCCATCAGACCCTTCTGGACCTCGAGGATGGAAATCTCGGATCCGCTCTCTTCGCGCTTCGTTGCCATGTTGAGCTTTCACAGAGGAAAGCCCTAGTGAACAGCGTGACCCTTTCGGGCCCGGGAAGACACGGCAAGTACCGCGCACGCTGCTCACTAGGGCCCACTTGGTTGTCCGCTTCCCGGCGGATGGCCGAAATATGGCGCAACAACTCGCGGCGTGTCAAGTAGCATTTAAGCTAGGCCATCGGATGCGCTTGAATGCGAATGAGCGGATGCTTTCGCGCCCTGCCTCCGACTCGAAGCTGGATGCCTCGAGCAGCACGAACCCGTGCCAGGCCATCCACTGCACCAGGCCGGCCTCTTCGAAGTAATACAAGTGCTCGCCAGGCCGGTAGTGCTTCGACTCGCGGATGCAGTCCAGAGACTGCATGATCGGTATCGAGAGGAACAGGAACGACCGGAGGTAGATGTGCCGAAGGTACTGCTCCGGCTCGGGAACGTGCTCGAGCACGTCCCAGAAAGTGTACGCGCCGAAGAAGTCCAGGTTGTCGACCCAGCGGCCGCACTCCTTGAGCCACCGCACCGCCGCCGGGTTCACGTCGACACCGAACGTGTGCGGCCTTCGCTTGATGAACTCTCCGGAGCCCACGCCCACATCGCATACGCGACCGGAGCCGTAGTGCCTCGCCACGAACGCGATGCGGCCCGCGTTGATCTTCTCCGCGATCGCTTGGCCCTCATAGCCGCGGCACTTCTCGAAGTAGTCCTCGCCGTAGTCCACCAGCTGCGACTGGTCGCGCTGGTAGGCGACGCCGTGCGCGTGGCAGAGCATCAGGTCGCCGTCGGCTACGGCTGGGAACGCCGCGATGAATCGATCCATAGGGCGAAGATATCCCGCTGCTCGAGCTCGTGCCGCGGCAGCGACATCACGAAGTTGTAGACGTGATCCAGCTCCGCCTTGCCACGGCTGTCGACGTCGTGGAACAGCACGCGGCCGCAGCGCTTGACCAGCTCGAAGTCGTCGCGCACGCGCTCATCATGCGCGCCGTCCACGAAGGCGAAGTCGAACTCCAGCGAGCGGATCAGCTCGGCCTTCTCGGCGTCGTTGCGCACCAGCCGGAGCTCGATGTTCTCAATGCCGAGGGAGCGCCAGAACGCATGCCGGTCCCACTTCTCGCCCAGCTGCTCCATGCGCCCATGCACCAGGTCGATGGTGATCACGCGCTCAGCGAACTGCGAAATCTCGGCGGCACCGACACCGCGGTAGGTCCCGATCTCCAGCGCGGTGCGGATGCCGCGGCCGGCCATGAAGTGCTCCATGACTCCGGCGCCCTCGCGGATGCTCAGAATCGAGCGCTTCAGCACGTGCGGCCCGTAGGCCTCCACGATTCGGCGATGCATCGCGCTCATGCCGACAATCCCGGGCGGCGCGAGCCATTGAACGCGACCACCGCGAAGGACCACGCGAGGTCGCGCTCGCTGGCCAGAACATCCCAGAACCCGAGGTCGTGCAAGATGCGCTTCATGTCGCCGGGCCGCCAGGAGTGCAGGTGCTTCCGGCAGTTCTGCGGCAGCCAGTACTCCATGTCCGGGTGAGGCAGGTAGAGGAACAGCACGCCGCCCGGCTTCAGGCGCGACCGCCAGTGCTCGAGCGCGCCAATCGGATCGCGCAGGTGCTCGAGGCAGTGGCTGGAGAAGACGTAATCGAACGGCCCCGGCGGCAGCTCCATGGCGGAGTACTCCGGGCCGACATCGATGGGCAGAGCGCCCGGGAGCGGCCACTTGCCGGGCCCGACATCGACACCGGAGCCGATGCAGAACTGCTGCGCGATCGGAGTGACGAAGCGGCAGGCGTTGCCGTTGCGCAGGTACTCCGGGTAGAGCCTGCCCTTGTAGTCGAAAATCATTGTCGCGCCCTCCACAGAGCGAGCCCGATGCCGCCGTACACCACCTCGTCTGGCGGCAGCGTGCGGACCAGGTTGTAGACGGGTGGCTGCATGGGAAGGCACTCCTGGAACAGCACGCGGCCGCACCGGCGCGCGAGGCGCCAGTCCAGCTCGGTGTCATCCGCGTGGTTGCCGTCGAGGTAGGCGAAGTCGAAGTCCAGGCCGCGCAGGACCTCGGCCTTGTGCTCGTTGCCGGCGAGGTCCACGAACTCCACGTTCTTGATGCCCAGGTACGCGACGATCTCGTGCCGCACCGGGTTGTGGAAGATATCCATGCTCACCACGCGCCGGAAGAACTGCGAGAGCACCACCGCGGTGATGCCATTCCAGGTGCCGATCTCCACGCAGGTGTCGCCGCGGACTTCGCACTGCTGGAGGAACCGCTTCAGCTCATGAAAGACGCTCGAGCGGCGGAAGACCTCGCCGCCGAAGCGCTGGTGGATGGCGAACAGATGCGGGTCCGTGAGGATGATCTGCAGCATGCGACCGATGCGCTTTTCGGTCTCGGTGGTCCATTCGATCATTGGCTGAGCAGGCCGGACAGCCGGCGGTCGTAGGTGATGGAAGGCGAGCGGTGCTCGGCGAGCCAGGCGCGCTCGAGGTCGGGAACGTGCCCGATTGGATCATCAGCGGAGCCGGGCCGCCACTTCTCGTTGACGTTGTGCACGCCGCTCGAGAAGAAATCGAAGCCGGTGAGATAGAGCGACGCCGGCTGGAACGAGAGCACGGCCAGTATCGCCGCGAAGCCGGTCGTCGGCACGTGCTCCCCGAGCAGCGTGAAGCCCTCGAGGAACTCGGCGAGCTCCGGCACGTAGGTGTCGCAGAACCACCAGCCCGCGCGCTTCGCGTAGATCCAGCGGAAGTCCACGCCGTGGTGCTTGCCATTCTCGGAGTGCCAGCGCGACTCGATCGCCTGCGCGTTCGGGCACTTGGCCATGCACAGGCGAACCCCGTCGCGCTGCAGCTCCGCCGCGGACTTCTTGATGGCGTTGCCGAAGTAGGAGTAGAAGACGTCCGCGCGCTGGCCAGCCGCCGGCGAGAGCTTGTAGTTGTTCACCCGCACCACGACCTCATGCGAGTCCACCAGGCCCGGCGGATTCTCGAGCACGCCGGGCCCGGAGCCCACGATCGCCACCGATCTGCCGGCGAACACCGGCGCCACTTCACTGCGGGAGACGAATCGCATCGTAGAACCTCTCCACCGCCGCCTCGAGCTCAGCCGGCGGGCAGTTGTCGACCACGTGCAGCGAGCTCGGCCGCTCCAGGATCTTGGCTGGGGTGATCAGCCGAACGAAGCCGGTGCTCGAGCGCAGGCCTCGCCGCGACCAGATGAACAGCGCCGGCTTCAGCAGCGCCTCCGCCAGCGGGACGATGAACGAGACATAGCCCAGCATGCCGGACGCGACGCTGGCTGCGTCGATGAGCTGGCTGATCGACGTCTGATCGCGCAGGTCGACGTCGATGCCGGAGAAGTTGAATAGCGGCCGGCCGGAGCCGATCTGCACGATCAAGGCGCGACCGCGGAGGCGGTCGATCGCCTCCTGGATGCGTCGGCAGTCCGGCAGGAGCTCGTGACCGATCCCGTCCGTGCGCCCCATGGGAGCCCGCGGCATCTGCACCAGCACCACCGGAAGGCCCGGCTCGAGCAGGCGGCGCACGAAACCCTCGTCGGTGACGGTCCAGTCCAGGCGGAGCTCCACCGGCTCCTGGATGCCGGCCTGGATGCAGACGTCCTCGAACTGCCGCGTGCGCCAGTTCCGGCGGCGCGAGTAGTGCGCCAGCACATCGATCGGGCTGCGGCGGAACGGCGAGAGCTTGAGCCGATCGGCGTAGGCCGCGAAGACCTCCGGCCAGGCGGTGCACACCTCGAGGCGCTGGCCGCGGGCCACCAGGTGACGAACCACCGCGGCGAGATAGATGGCATCGCCGATGCCCATCCCGCCACGAATGGACTTCACACCAGCACTCCGGCGGATATCGGGAGCGGTGGCTGGGCCGGCCCGATCTCCTGCAGAACTTCCTCCAGCGGCCGGCGCGGGAACATGTCGAGCGCGGTGCGCCGGCTGCAGTTGATGACGCCGCAGCGCGCGGCGTCGGCCTGCCGCTTCACCCGGGTGAACTGCAGCGGCCAGCGCGCGATGGACAGGCAGTTCCCGAGGCCGGCAGGATGATCACCATGCCAGTGGCGACGACCGTCGACCGCGAAGGTGCAGTCGTACCCGAGCAGCACGATGCGATGCGCGCCGGCCGACACCGCCAGGGAGATCGCGCACGACCCACTGTTCCCCGAGCCTCGGAACCAGCTCGAAGCGTGCAGCGCCTCGATGCCGAAGTTGGCCGCGATGGCGGAGCGTGAGAAGCGTCGGCCGTGGAAGTCGCGCTCGGTCTCCTGCGCGTAGGTGAGGCCGGTCTTCGGATCCTTGGTCGCCCACCACCGAGCGTCGAAGCCGAACAGGACGTCCGCCCAGGGCGCCAGGCGGAACGTGGTGTTCGTGACGATCGTCGGATGGCCAGAGCGCCGCACCAGCTCCGCGTCCTCGAGAGTGAGAGACGGGCCGCTGGCGAGGCAGAACACGGTGCGGCCGCGCCACTGCGGCGCGGCAGGATCAGCCTTCATTGATTCCGATGGAAGCGAGCAGGACCACGGTATGGCGGGTGGTGCCATTGTCCGGCAGAACGGCCTCGATGTTGAAGACGGAGCCATCCGGGGCCACCGCGCGCAGCGAGGCGACGAAGCCCGGACGGTACCGGGTGGTGATGCGGCACGTCACCTTGCTGTTCATCGCCTGCGCGGCCAGCAGCTCGCGCCCCTGCAGGTAGACGATCTCGCACGGCATGCGCGAGCGCGCGACGAAAGCGTCCAGCCAGGCTGGCTCCCAGGCGCCGTCGGAATCGAGCTGGCCAGCGTCCCGCTGGAACGTCAGCCAGTGCCGGAGCCGGCCGGCCTTCATGCCATCCCCAGACGCACGCGCAGCGGCCGCATCAGCGCCTCGGCGCCGTTGGGGATCGACGCGAGGGCCTTCTCCACCGAGTCCTCGCGGTTCTCGTACAGGTGGCCCAGCACGAGCAGCAGCGCCGCGCGGAGCGAGCGCGGCAGCGGCGGAGCGTCGGAGTCGGGATCCTCCTCCGCCTGATAGCCGGCCCGGTACCGCAGCTTGATGGTGTTCGGAGCCTTCGTCACCACCGGCCATGTCGACGTGGCGCGAACGATCACCGGCTGCTCCGGCGTGCCGTAGTCGTCCACCAGGTAGGTCGACGGGTCGAGCTCGCCGTCGGAGTCATTGACCGCGGAGAACGACAGGAGCTCGATGAACGGGGGCCGCGGCAGTTCGAAGCCGTCGGCCGGAAACTCGTCCATGGCCACCTCCCAGGTGCGCACCAGCAGCGAAAGCCCGGTGAACTGCTCCGCATGCGCCACGGCCGCGTCGAGCATCCCGAGGATCAGCTGGTCGTCCGGGTGCGACTCGTTGTCGGAGTCGCCGTCGATCGGCACGATCTCCAGGTGCTCGCGGCAGGTTTCGAGCGACAGGAGCCGCCCGGTGGCGTGCGTGATGACCTTCGCACGCAGGATGCGGACATCAGCCATGGCTGCCCTCCAGCTCGCGCGCATCCTTGCCGTCGCGGCCGCGCTTCACCGCCAGGCGCCAGTCCGGCGACTCGCCCGGCACCGCGTCCGTCTCGCGCTGCGCGATGTAGAACTGGCCGCCGTAGGTGACCCCGTCCCCCTTCTCGGACCGCGAGCCCTTGCGGTAGACGCCGCGATCCAGCACGACCGGGAACTTGACCGAGCGCGTGCTGCGCGCTTCGCCGGCGCCCAGGGAGAACTCGACGGTCCGGCCATCCTCGAGCAGCCGGACCTCGATCTCATCCAGCGGCACCGCGTCGCGGCCCGGCGCGCCATCCTTGCCGGCGATGCCGGGAGCCCCGTCCTTGCCGGCTGGGCCCGGATCACCGCGCTCGCCGGCCGGACCACGCTCACCAGGTGCACCGGGAGCGCCATCCTTGCCGTCGCGGCCATCCCGACCATCGATGCCGTCGAGGCCCTTCTCGCCACGCTCGCCTTGCGGACCCGGAGCGCCGTCGCGGCCATCCCGACCCGGAGGGCCATCGCGCCCCGGCTCGCCCTGCAGGCCGCGCTCACCAGGAGCACCGCGCTCGCCGGGAGCGCCAGGCGCACCATCCTTTCCGGCCGGGCCAGGCTCGCCACGCTCTCCACGTTCACCGCGCTCTCCACGCTCGCCGGGGGCGCCATCCTTCCCCGCGGGCCCAGGTTCGCCTCGAGCACCCGGCGCGCCGTCCTTGCCGGCGACACCTTGCTCGCCGCGTTCACCTTGCGGACCACGCTCGCCGGCCGGGCCGCGCTCGCCCTGCGGGCCCGGCGCGCCGTCCTTGCCGTTCAAGCCTGGAGCGCCATCCTTGCCTGCCGGACCGACCGGGCCGATCTCACCACGAGGGCCAGGAGCCCCGTCCTTGCCGGCCGGGCCTTCGGGCCCTACAGGACCACGCTCACCCGGCGCGCCGTCCTTTCCAGCGGGACCGACAGGGCCCGGATCGCCACGTTCACCGCGCTCGCCGGGGTCGCCCTTCTCGCCCTTGGGGCCGGCAGGGATTGCCTTGATCTGGTCGCCCAGCGCTTTGACTGCGGCGTCGATCGGCGCCAGGCGCTTGTCGACGTACTCCTGCAGGGCTGAGAAGACCTGCTCGGCCAACTTTTCGAGATCGCTCATCGCGTGGTCCTTACGTCGATTCCGTCGGCGTCAGAGTCACCGCGGTGCGCTCGCTGCCGTCCATGGTCGCGGAGACAACCACGCCGGAGTCGTCCACCGCCTGGAACTCCACAACAGCGGCGCCGCCGCCCAGCGCATTGATCGTCGTCTTCCCCGCGGCGACCGCGAGCAGGATGCGCAGCGCGTCCGCCGCAGTGTATGCGCCCTGCACTTGCTCATCCAGGCAGTTCCGCGCGAGCAGCGTCTCGATGCCGGAGAGCGTCTCCACCAGCGTCTGGCCAGCGCTCTTGCCGTTGGAGAGCACGTAGGCCCAGATCTCGGCGGCCGATGCGCCGGAGCCGGCGACACCGCCGTCGCCGAAGAACCGGCCACCGAAGTAGCGCGCGCCGAAGTAGCGGTGGCCGAACATGCGCTCGAGCTCAGGTCACATCGCGCGTCACCGCGGTGCGGTTGCCGTCCGCGTCCACCGTGGCCACGATTCGATCCTTCGTGTCGGCCAGGTCGCGGAAGGTCGCTGCCGTGCCGGCGAGGCCAGAAGCCTTGCCCGCGAGCGCGGCGTTCCACAGGCGAGCCGACTCGGTGAGGTCGAACGTGCCCTCGATGGTCGAGGCCATCACCGCCGTCGCGGTCTCCGCGGCGGTCGGGAGAGCATCGAGCTGGGTGTCCAGATTCGCAGACGCGAGGCCCACAGCCGCACGCACGCCGGCCGCGTCCAGCGTCGACAGGCCCGACTGGATCTCGGCCACCGCGTCCGCCGCCAGAGCAGAAGCCGTCACCACGTTGGCCGCCATGGCGCCCACGCTCGCGTCCATCCGGCCGCCGACCAGCGCGGCCGGCAGGCGCGACTGGATATCGGAGATCTCGGTGTCGATGTACCCGATCGCGGTCGCCAGGTCGGTCGCCGCTGCGCGCGAGCTGACGGTGGCGTTCAAGTTGTCCCCCACGATCTGTCCAGCGGTGCCGGCGCCGTAGGCACCGGGCAGCAGCGTCGCCCACGGGTCGCCAGCAGAGCCAGCCGCGGACAGAGCAGCACCAGCGCTGCCGGCTACGTCATGCCCCGAGAGCGCCTCATCCCACACCGCGTCTGCGATTGCGGCAGCCGACGGAGCGGAGCCACCGGTGGGAGCGTCCTGCAGCGCCGCGGCGGTGAAGATCCAGCCATCGCTGCTGAGCACCACGGTGTCCTCGAGCTTGTCGGTCGCGGTCTGGATGGCGGTCGCCTGAGCCGCGGTCGCCAGGTTGTCCGCGGCGAGGTCGAGCCCGGTGCCCTGGCCAATGGCGTTCACACCGTTGCCATTGCCGCCCTGGGCCTCGGCGCGGATGCCATCGCCGCCAGAGACGCCTCCGAGCGCGTGCAGACCATGCCCGGTCGCACCGCCCTCGATGGCGCAACCGTGGCCAGAGCCGTTGCCAACGACGTTCAAGCCGTTGCCGTTGCCAGCCTGCGCCTCCGCTCGGATGCCGGCGCCGCTGGTGGCGCCGCCCATGGCGTGCACACCGCGGCCCGTCGCGCCACCGGTCGCGGCGATGCCATCGCCGGTGCCGTAGCCGCTTGCACGCAGACCGTCGCCGTTCCCGCCGCTGCTCGTCAGCGTGAGCGCCGAGCCGCCAGCGTTCGAGATCGTCACGCCGGAGTCGAACGTGACTGCGCCGGTGTTCGCCCCGTTGATCATGAGGCCGCCGGAGGCACCAGCAGCCACGGCAGGCAGGAGGTCGGTCTTGGCCTTGATCGCCGCGATCTCGGTGTCGAGATAGGCCGCGAGCGTCGGCAGGGACGGGAGCGCATCGCTCGAGTCGCCGAAGATATCGCCGGGAGACTGCGCGGTGTCGGCTAGGTGCGTGACGTTCACATCCGGCACGCCGGCCACGCCCTCGGCGGCCATCAGGCGGAAGGCCGCGGCCACGAAGCTGACCGTCTGGCCATCGACGGTGATCGCCGAGACGACCACGTGGAACCACGCGCCGACGGTATAGAAGCCCGCGTCGGTGTTGTCCCCGGTATCGATCGAGAAGCCGTGGATGCCGGTCAACCCATCGAAGTCGACGCCGTCGGTATCCAGCAGCGCATAGCCGGAATCGGAAGCGCGCTGCGTGGCGCTGCCGTCCTTGTAGACCTCGATGTCCGTCACCGCCAGCCCGGAGATCGTGATCGACGCACCGGTCGCACCAGCGAAGGTGTGGAACATGATCGGCAGCACATCGCCGGCCGGGACTTGATAGACGGGATAGCTCATGGGTCAGCCTCTCGAAATGCCGCGGAGCAGTCTGCCGCCACCGACCAGGCCCGCCAGGAGCGACGCCACGATGGTCGAGCTGCCGAGCGTCGGGCTGGCTTCGCTGGTCAGCGTGCCGTTGAAAGTGAGCGATCGACCGTTGCCAGAATCGTCGCCGGTGTCGGTGTTGTCCGCCATCGGCCAGAAGCCCCAATCGCCAGCCACGGTCGCCGGATTGTTGCAGAGCGACTGCACATCCGAAACCGTGAGGCTGGCTGAAGCGATGGCGCGAGCGAACGCGTAGTCCCCGGTCGCTCGCGCGTTGTTCGCGGCGGTGTTCCCGAAGGTCAGCGTGTTGACGTACTGGCTCGAAGCGTTGTCATTCGTGCGCAGCTGCACCACCGGGTTGGCCAGATCGGCGAGGCGGATATAGCCCATGCGCTGAGAGCCGGTGGTGCCGCCAGCAGCCAGCATGAAGTAGTGGACCCACTCGTCCAGGAAGTCATCGCCAGCGTGCGCCGGGAAGAAATACGGCGTGCCGGCACCGCCGCCGGAATTGAAGATAGCGCGCAGGCTGAGGTCGGATAGGTTGGCGCCCGCGGAGTCAAACCCGAGCACCATCTCGCGCGCACCGGCCTGACAGTGAACGAACGCGCCGCCGGTGGTGTTGGCGTAGGTCACATCGGCCGAAGCCCGATAGACCCAGACGCCTGCGTAGAAGTCGGAGAAGGCGCCACCAGACAGGGTACCGGCACCACCGCTCGGGATGCTGCTGCGGCGAGCGGAGTCGCCCGCGTCGTTGATGCCGATACCCATGCCCTGCCTTTACTCCCCGAGCGCCCAGAGCTCGTACAGACCGCGCGCCCACCAGTTGAAAGCACGCGGCGGATTGACGCGGTACTTCGGCAGCCAGATCGCCGCCCGCGTCTGGTCGGCGAAGTAGGCGGCAGCCGTCTGCTTCATCTGCGCCAGCCGGGTCTCCGCCGCGCCGGCCGGCACGCCCAGGGCCTGCTTCGCGCGCTGAGCGAATGCGCAGAAGCCCGCAAGATCCAGCGCATGGCTGGCGTTGCCTTCGTCCGGGCCCGCGTCGCCGATGGTCGTGCCGCCGGCGAGGTAGGCCGGGAAGATCAGCCCGCGCAGCGGACCGGAGCCCTCGTAGGCATAGAAGCCGCGCGTCCCCGGCGTGTCCAGGTAGTCGAAGTAATCGGACGCCTGCCGGTGCACCTGCGGTGCCACTTCCGGCACCAGGCTGGCAAAGGCACGCGCCGCCTGGAAGTAGAGCGCCGACATCCACGGCGAGGTCACGAGATCCGTCGGAGCCGAGCCGCCAGGGCCGCCGCCCTCATGCTGCGTGTAGGTCACCAGCGGCGCCTTCCGTCCAGCGCACGCGGCGTCCCACTGCTCGAGCATGAGCCGACCGTTGCGCAGCGCGCCGGCGCTGCCGGTGCGCAGGTAGTACTGCACCGCGGCGTTCAGGCGCACCCAGAGCTCGCGCTCGGTCCACAGGCCCGCGGTCGGATTGAAGATGTCTGGGAAGCCCAGCTGCGCAGCGACATAGGCCGCCTCGTTCTTCGCCGCGTTGGCCGACCACGAGTGCACGTAGCTGTACTTCGTGTCCTCCTCGCCGCCCTTGTTCAGGAAGATGCCGCCCGACGAGAGACGCGACTCGTAGTAGTCGAGCAGCGCGATCGCCTCCTCCTGCCACCGCTGGTTCTGCGTCATGGCGAACAGCAGGCGGAACGCCTCCGGCCGGTCGAACAGGAACGGCTCGTACGTCGTGTCCGTGAGAGCCCAATAGCCGAAGTTGGGGCCGAACGGATTCGAGCCGGCCGGCGTGCCGTCGGGCAGCCCTGCCGGAGCGCCGACACCGAGCTGCACGGTGTGCCCGCCGTAGGACCACTCGCGAGCGGCGACATGCGCGAAGTTCTCGAGCGTGGCCAGCAGCGCCGCGGTGTCGGTCTGCGGGACCGGCGCCGGAGCGGGAGCCGGGCCCGGCGCGGGGACCGGAGTGGGGCCAGGAGCCGGCGCCGGCGTCGGGCTGGGGGTTGGGGCAGGGCTGGGGGCCGGAGCGGGCCCTGGCGCCGGCGTCGGGGCCGGCGTCGGAGCGGGAGCGTCGGCGTCCGGCTGGATCTCGGAGAGCAGCACGCGAACCTGCGCGATCGCGGCGGCGAGCGCTGCCTTCTGGGTGGCGGTGATCGGCATGGTCAGTCCCCCAGCGAGGCCAGCGCACCGGCGCGGCCGGCGTCCTCGATCGCGTCGGCCTCGGCCGCGGCGCGAAGGTGCTGGCGAGCGGCGTCGATCTTGGCCTGCATCTGCGCGACCTGCGCCAGCGCGGCGTCGCGCTGCGCGAGCGCGGCGTCCAGCTGCTCCTGGGTCGGGCCGGTCGGGGTCTCGGGATCGACCACCAGGGCGGCGATCTGCTGCTCGAGTTCGGAAGCGACCAGCTCGAGGCTGGTCTTCTGCGCCTGGGTGATGGGCATGATGGTCCTTTCAGGTGGGAGACGGGCTGGCGGTGGCTGAATCACCAGCCGGAGGGAAAGTAGCTGTTGCCGGTGCCGGTGCCGCCGGGCGAAGTCTGCACGATGCCGCTGGCGCCGTCACGCCCCGGATCGCCCTTCAGGTCGACCGCCTCGCCCCACTCGCCGTCGGGACGTTCGAATTGCAGCTCAGTGCCGCGCCAGCGGTGCCGCGGCATGGGCCCCGTCGGTCCGCGCTCGCCGGGCGGCCCGGGTTCGCCTCGAGGCCCGCGCTCGCCGGCCTTCCCGTCACGACCAGGAGCACCGGCCAGCCCACGAGGCCCAGGTTCGCCTCGAGCTCCGTCACGACCTGGCGGGCCGGCCTCGCCTCGAGGGCCCGGCTCGCCTGGCGCGCCGTCTTTGCCATCGCGGCCAGGAGCGCCGTCGGCGCCGTCCTTGCCATCGCGTCCGTCGCGTCCATCACGGCCGCGGAGAGCCGCGCGCTTAGGCTTCGGCGGTTGCTCGAGCGATTCGTCGGGTGAGGGCATCGCCGAACTGCAGCAGGCGCGCCGCAGCCTCCGATTCGATCTGCCGCTGCTGTTCGGCCTCGGCCTGCGCACGCGCCTCGAGCGCCTGGATGGCCTCCATGAAGCTGCGCTGGACGTCCGCGCGCAGCGCGTCGCCGTCGGCCTTGACCGTCTGCAGCACCTTGCCGATGCCGGCGTCGACCGCGCGCTGCACATCCTCAGCAGACGCGGGGTCCTCCTGGGGATCGGCGCCGTCCGCAGGCGGTGCAGGAGCGGGTGCTGGCGCAGGAGCCGGCGTGGTCTTGCCGAACGGGTCCTCGCTGGCGTCGCGCTTGGCCAGCGCGGCGAGCGAGTAGTTCTGCTGCTGCACCATCGGAGAGTCGCCACCCTCCACCGGCTCGAGGTTGAACTTGCGACGCGCCTCGTTGGGAGCGGCGATCCCGCGCTGCACCTTGAGCCCTTCCACTTCGGCCAGCGTCTTGGAGTCCATGCGCAGCAGGTCGTCCAGGTCGAACTCCGTGCGATAGGCGGCAGGGTCGAGCCCCAAACCTTCGTCCAGCACCGCCTCGATCGACTCGAAGTGCTTCTGCAGGCACTGGTTGTAGTACTGCTGCCAGAGCGCCTGCACGTTGTCGTAGGAGGGCATCGCGCCCACGCCGACCATGAAGCCGGGCACGTGGAAGGCGGTGCAGATCCGCTCGTCGGAAAGCTTCAGCTGCTCGGCCTGTTGCGCGTCCACCGCGTTGATGGCCATGCCTTCGAACTTGAGGCTGTCGCCGAGCACGGCCACCTTGCCCAGGTTGCCGGCGGAGTAGTTGCTCTCCCACTCGCGCTTCAGGCGAGCAGCCACCTCGTCGCTTATCGCCGCCGGCGCGGTGAGCACGCCGCTCGGGCGCGCCATGTTCTGAAAGAACTTCGCCGCGCTCGCGTCGATCTTGAGGCCGAGCGTGGCGGCAACGCCGCACGCGAAGATGGGCGAGACGCCGACCAGCGGATGGAACAGGCACTCCATGCGGTCGTGAATGATCTCGCTGGCCGGCACCGCCGGCAGGTCCATCGGCAGCCCAGACAGGTCGTCGCTGTTCAGCTGGTAGAAGACGGAGCCGTTGGGAGCCACCAGCGGCTGCACGCGCGTCGGGTCGAGAACGTAGAGCTTGACGACCACGCGGCGCGCGTCGCGCACCTTCAGCACGTAGGCATTGCCGCGCTGCAGCTTCGAGATCATCCAGGTCTCGATGAACTGCTGCCGGGTCTGGTAGTGGTTGGGCTTGCGCAGCACCGGCGAGTAGGCCGGGTTCTCGGCCTGCTCCCAATACCCCTCGTCCTCGCGCTCGCGCAACCCGAGGCTGACCTTGGCGATGTCGCTGGCGATCAGGGTGATGCACGCGTAGACGGTCGGGTGCGCCAGCACCTTGTCGTGCACGACCTCGACGTCACGCTGGAAGTTGTCCGGCCCATCGCCGAACCAGGAGAAGCCGACACCGCGCCCGCGAGTCGGAACCTGCGAGAGCATGCCGGCCTTCTGCAGGACCGCCGTCAGCCCCCTGCGCAGAGCCGGCGCGAACTTCACTCCGGAGCTCCGGCCAGGTCACGGCGCCGGTAGCGGCGGCCCGACGCCGGCGCAGCCGCCTCGTCAGCCGCCGACGGGGTTTCGGCGCTGCCAGCGCCTGGAGTGTCCCAGGTTCCCTGTTCGGAGGCTTGCACCTCGCTGGCGCCCGGCTGCATGGATTCCGGAGCGGCATCGCTCGAGGCCTGAGCCTGGAGCGCCTGCTTGCGGTAGCCGCGGCCACGCTTCGGCGCGGCCACGGGCACGGGTTCTGGATCGGTGATGGCGCGCGGCACCTGCAGGTCCCGGCGAGCATTGCGGATCGCCTCGAGCACGCGCGCGTCGGACTCGCCACGGGCCTCGAAGGATGCGCCAGCGGCGAGACGCCGCCCTGCGTAGGTGAACGCCTTTGTGGCGATCATGGCAACAGACATCGTCGTCCTCCTGTGAGAAAGCCCGGGCATCGCTGCCCGGGCTGGTTCAGAGCGCAGGGACGATCAGCTCACGACGCCGCCGTACTCGGCGTTGTCGAGGTAGACCACCGCGCCGGAGCGACGCTTCTGGAAGTTGATGCGGCGAACCACCTTGAAGCCGACCGACTCCGACTGCCACAGGTTGACCAGGTTGGCGGTCGCCGCGGACGGCGTGTCGGTGGCGCCCGACGGAGCATCGTCCTGCTCGAGCGTCGCGGTGTCGGTCATCGACAGCTCGATGCCGGAGTCGCCGATCTTCCAGATGTCCGACGGCTTGAGCAGGATCCAGTGGCCGCCGGTGACGTTGTCGCCGGTGTACACCGTGTCACCCAGCAGCTCGCCGCCCATGGCACCCAGACGCGGGAACTCGGTCTGGCCCAGAGCGTTGACCAGCAGCGACAGCGCCTTGGCCATCGACGGGGTCATGATCTGCACCAGGCCGCTCGCGTTCTTCGCCGTCAGGAACGGCTGGTAGAGCGACATCAGGTCGGCGCGCACAGCGGCAGCGTCCGTGCCCGACGGCGCCAGCGGCGTGAGCCCGTTCAGGATGCCGGCCGGAGAGACGCCGGCCACAGCCGCCGCGGTACCGAGGAACGTGGTGTCCACGCGCTGCGCGCTCGCCTCGGCGATGCAGTCGCGGATCCACTGCTCGGCGGACGGCTGCGAGTCCAGGATCAGCTCCTTGGACGACACCGCGATCGCGCCGACCTTCAGCGGCGTGAGCTCGACGTCGGACGCGTCGGCCTTCGACACCGGGATCGCCTTGGACTCGCCCACCCAGTAGCCGGTGGCCGCGCCGTCCTGGCCCTTGATGTGCACGCGCGCCGGCACCGGACGCAGCGGCAGGCGGTCGAACACGGTCATCGAGTACAGGAACTCGATGAAGTCGCCGGTGTAGCGCGTGTCGGACTGCGCCAGCTCCGCGCCCCATTCGCCGGAGCCGGTGCCAGCGCCGGCGACGCCGGCCTTGATCCAGTTGACCAGGTTGGGGTGGGTCTTGCCCCAGCGGTGCGTCGCGATGTCGACCGGCGAGACGTAGGAGCCCTGCTTCAGCGCGACGAAGGCGGCAGCCTTGGCGATCGCGCCGCGGATGAACGACTGGCCCTTGAACTTGTCCTCCGGGTCGGTCTTGCGCACGAAGCTGAGGCCGGAGCGCGATTCGCTGGCAGCCTTGGAGCCCTCGCCGGACACCGGGCGCGCGGCGGAGCCGTTCAGCGCCTCCAGCGACTTGGCGCGGATCTGGTCGTCCAGCTGGTCGACCTCCACGAGCAGCGCGTCGAACTCGGTCGCCTCGTCTTGCGTCAGGCGGCGCTCGGCGGACTTCGCACCTTCCTGCAGCTCGGTCATGCGCGCCGTCTTGGTCGCGCGGGTTTCGCGGAGCTCGGCGAGCTCCTGGTATGCGGTCTTCATGGTGGAGCCTTTCCCCGTTGGGGTTTGAGAGCCGCTCGAGGCGGCGGACTTGACGAACCCCGGGACGCCGGGAAGTGCGGAAGCCCGACCGTCGTGGCGGTGCAGGTGGCCAGACGCGGCCAGCAGCGCCTGATCGGCGGACTTGATCGCAAGTATGGTGGCCTGCTCGTTCGCCGGGATGGTCACCGCGGAGAGCTCGAGCCAGACCCACTTCATGATCCGATAGCCGTAGGTCCCCTCGATGCGTGCGGTCTCCTTGGCGTTGAAGCCGATGGAGAGCCCGCGCACGAGGCCGGACTTGATGTACTGCCAGTAGGACTTCAACGCCTTGCCCAGATCGCTCTCGGGGTCGTCCTCCATGGACGCCACCTCGCCCTCCACCTCGATGCCAGCGTCGGTGACGCGGGCCTTCGTGATCCAGCCGATCGGGTTGCGCGAGTCGTGCTGCCAGAGCAGCGGCAGCGGCAGCTTGAACTCGGCGCCACGCGGCTCCACGATGTCGCCCATGCGATCGGTCTCGGGAGTCGATGCGATGCCGGTGAAACGGCGCTTCTTGCCGTCCTCGGTCGCCGCCTTGATGTCGATGGTCGCGTAGGCGCGCTGCATGGCGAGAGCCTCCAGGGCCGGGCTGCCGGCAGTTCTGACAGGCGCGAGGATACTGCGATTCAGACGAAGAACGACTGAAACTGCTTCTCGGGCGGCGCGACCAGGCTGGATCCGACGCCCATCAGCAACGCGACGAAGTCGTCAATCTTGTCCGCGGCCCGGCGCTTGTCCGGCGCGCTGTTCATGTTGACGTCGCGCCGAGCCACCAGGTTGGAGGCGCACCAGTTCAGCACCGGATCGTTGCCGTGCGAGAGCTGGCCAGCGAGGTAGGCGCGCTCGAGCTCCTGCATGGCCGGATGGTAGGAGCGGGGGCCCTGGATGAACTCCTGCATGGGGAGCCCGTCCTTCTCCAGCTTGGCCACCAGCTGCGCCGCATTCCACCGGTCGTAGCCCACGCCCTTGATCATGAACCGGCGATGCGCCAGGAGGATGTGCTCGCGCACCAGGTCGTAGTCGATGACCTCGTCACCCGCCTCAATGAGGTAGCCGGAGCGCACCCACGGCTCGTAGGGAACCAGACCGCGCTCGGTCCTGGACTTGATCGCGGCGCGAGGGACGAAGCGCCACCCGTGCGTGAACCAGTGCTGTCCCTGCTTCCACACCAGCCTGAACGAGCAGAGATCGGAGGTCGACGCTAGGTCGAGCCCGCCATAACAGGGCACTGACCGGAGCGCCTCGAGGTCGACCGCGCCGGAGCACGCGCGCCACTTCGAGAGGTTGACCCAGCCGCCAGCCACAGAGCTCCGCCGGTTCAAGCGCTTGATGCGGAACTCCGCGTGCCGGCCGGGCATGGCCTTTGCCTCGATCGCCTCCTTCCGGATCTCCGCCAGGAGGATCGGGTTCACTTCAATCAGCGGGTTGGCCTTGATCCAGGCCGCCTCATCGAAGTCGTCGTCGGCCGGCAGCCCGGCCTCCTCGTCGGCTTCGTCCACCGCGTAGATGATCGCCAGGAAGTGGTCCGCCTCCACGAGCTCCTGCAGCACCTGCTCGGCAAAGTGCCGCAGCTCCGGCCAGGGCCCGGGAGACTCGTAGCCCTCGGTCGTGGTGAACAGGAACAGCGGGTTGGCGCGAGCGCCGGCAGCCGAGCGGAGCACGTTCAGCAGGTCATGCGTCTTGTGCGCGTGGATCTCGTCCAGGATCGTCGTGGAGGGGTTCAAGCCGTCCTGCGTCGAGGCCTTCGCGTTGATGGGCATGAACGAGCCGCCGTTCGAGTAGGACGGTATCGCGTTGGCGAATGCCTCGAGGCCGAACGCGTCGCGCAGCGCGGAGGTCTTCTCGACCATGCGCTTGGCCACGCCGAAGACGATGCGCGCCTGCTTGCCGGTGGTCGCGCCCGAGATCACCTGCGGGCCCAGCTCGTCCTCGCAGCACTGGCAGTAGAGGCCGATCGCGGCAGCGACTGTGCTCTTGGCGTTCTTGCGCGCTATCGCCTTCAGCGCCATGGAGAACCGCCGCGCGCCGTCCGGCTTGCGGAAGCCGAACAGCTGCACGACGAAGAAGACGTCGGACTCGTGCAGCACGATGTTGATCTGCGGCGAGCCGTCGGCGTTCTTCCACTTGCCCTCTACGTGTGGCAGGTGCTCGATGAACGAGCAGGCGCGGCACGCCTCCTCGGGGTCGAAGTAGAACGGGCCGCCGCGCTTGCGTGCGCGCTCCAGGTCGCGCAGGTAGCGCCTGGCGGCCAGCCTGATCCACTTCCCGAAGCGGGCCCGGTTCTTCTCGTCGGCGGCGCGCTTCGCGTAGGCGAGAGCGATGCCGCAGTAGTCACGAGCGTCCGGAGCGCTTGAACTGGTTGAACGGGTTTTCTGCGGCACCGCCGCCACCTGCACCGGTGAGGCGCACGCGCGCGCTCGGAGTCATGCCGAACTCCGCCGCGTAGCGCACCATGTCCGACATCGCCTTGTTGGCGATGCCCACAAGAGGGTTCTGCACGACGTTCTGGCCGGTCGTCTTAACCAGCAGACCCGAGGTGTTCGCGTCGCGCTCGCGCATCACAGCCAGCGCGCGCTCGGCCTGCGCCCACCGCCCGTAGGCTTGGCAGTAGGCCGCGAACGCGGCGCGGTCGACCGATGAGAGCAGCTTCAGCGTCACGAGCGCCTGCATCATCCGGCCCCACTCCACCTTGGCGTCGTCGGACAGGAACGGAGGCGGTGCGACCTCCTCCACCACCACCGGGATCTCGTCCTCCTTCTTCGGGAGCTTGCGCTTGCCAGGGTTGCCCTGGACCAGCGACAGGTGGGTGGGCTTCGGCTTGCGCCCGCGCGTGGCCACTTCAGGCAGCCTTCCGGCGCGCGGCCGGCTTCTTGGCGGCAGCAGCAGCAGAAGCCGCCGCCGGAGCCGGCGCGGCCGGCTTCTGGCGCAGCGCGGCCACCTGGGCAAAGGTCTGTCCGGTCGCCTCGAGCACCGCCTCGCGCCGGGTGAAGTCCTGCCAGCGGATGACGTCGACGTCCACGTAGGCGGGATTCAGCTCGATCGCGCGGCACGCCCGACCGGTGATCTCGCACGCCATGAGCGTGGTCCCGGAGCCGGAGAACGGCTCGAAGACGGGATCGCCAGGGTCGGAGTTGTTGATGATCGGCCGGCGCATGGCCTCGATCGGCTTCTGGGTGCCGTGCCCGGTGTCCGACTTCACGTGGTCGATGAACCAGACGGTCGACTGCTTGCGCCCGCCATGCCAATCCGCGGTCGCGCCCTCCTTCACCGCGTAGCCGACCAGCTCGTGCTCCGGGACGAAGCGCCAGTGGTCGTCCTCGGCACCTTCACGCACGCCGTAGAGCGCCGCCTCGTGCTGCGAGTGGTAGTGCCCGCGCGAGAGAGCAGGCCGGGACTTCACCCAGACGATCTGCGCGCGGATCTTGAACCCGACGGCGACCAGGCTGTCCTCCACCGTGCCGGCGTGCAAGAAGCCGTGCCAGACGTAGGCGACCGAGCCCGGGAACAGCGCCCAGACCTCGCGCCAGTCCGCGCGGTGGTCGTTCAACACCTTGCCGGTCGCGGCGCCGGCGGAGCCCACGCCGGCCTTCTGCCGCCAGCTCGGGTCGTACTCGACGCCGTAGGGCGGATCTGTAACCATGAGATGCGGCTTAGAGCCCGCCAGAGCCCGGTTCACGGTTTCTGGTTGTGTCGAGTCGCCGCAGACCAGGCGGTGGTTGCCGAGCACCCAGACGTCGCCGAGCTGGCTGACCGGAGCGGCAGGAGCCGGTGGCGCAACGTCGGGATCCGTGTGCCCGCCGCCGTTGGGCAGGAGCTTGAACAGCTCGTCGCGCTGGAAGCCGATCACGCCGACGTCGAAGTCCGCCGCCTGCAGCGCCTGCAGCTCGCCGGCGAGCAGCGCCTCGTCCCAGCCCGCGTTGAGAGCCAGCTTGTTGTCCGCCAGGACGTAGGCCCGGAACTGCTCGTCGGTCCAGCCGCTGGCGTCGAGCACCGGCACCTTGCCGGCAGGGAAGGCTTCCGGCCGGGCCGCCTCGGGCGCGTTGGGGCCAGGCGGAGGGTAGACGCGCTTCCCTGCGGCGTACAGGAGCGAGCAGGCAGCCAGCGTGCCGTGCCCCTTGGCGATCATGCCGTCGCGGACCACGATCGCGCCGGCCATGCCGAACGCCTCGATCGAGTCGGCGATCTGCTGCACCTGCAGCGGCGAGTGCGTCCGCGCATTGCGGTCATAGGGCACCAGCGCCTCCACGGCGCGGTACGTCACCTTCAGCTTGCCATCGCTCATCGAGCGCCCCCTTCCGACCCCCGGTCCGAATTTCGCGGGTGTGAAAAAACGAC
>JAGVUA010000058.1 GCA_019136545.1 Betaproteobacteria bacterium | reverse complement strand
ATTGTAGCTATCCGGGGTGAGAGAGGGAGCTACAACCGTTCCGGTGATTGATCTTGCTCGGATCGTGATTGTAGCTATCCGGGGTGAGAGAGGGAGCTACAACTTCAAATCGACGCGCTAGCTCGTAATCGCTGATTGTAGCTATCCGGGGTGAGAGAGGGAGCTACAACGTTTTGGAAAGCCACCAGAACCACTTTCCAAAACATGTTGCTTCTTGACCGTCTCCAAACGCGGCACCTCCTACGATAAAGCGCGGCGCCCCGCCACGGCTGACTTTGGCGGACCGCTACCAGGCGGCGAGGAATTCGCGCCAGTGCGGCGCGTCGATCGCCGCCAGCTGTTGGCGCACGAACGTTTCTTCCGCAATGCGCTCGTCGGCGGTCATGACGCCGCGCATCTGCTGGAAGCGCAGGTAGACGAGGTAGGTGTTGACGACATCGGTTTCGCAGTAGTCGCGGATGTCGTCGATCTTGCCGGCGAGCCAGGCGCTCCAGACGGCGGAGCCGTCCATGCCGAGCTTGCCGGGCAGGCCCATGAGTTTGGCCAGTTCGTCGAGCGGCGCGTTGGCGCGCGGCTGGTACATGGCCAGCAGGTCCATCAGATCGAGGTGGCGCTGGTGATAGCGGCTGATGTAGTTGTTCCACTTGAAGTCGCGGCTGTCGCGGTAGTCGCCTTCGCCCATGTCCCAATAGCGGGCGGCCGCGACGCCGTGCATCAGGCCACGGTAGTGCAGCACCGGCAGATCGAAGCCGCCGCCGTTCCACGACACGAGTTGCGGCGTGTATTTCTCGATGCCGGTGAAAAAACGCTGGATGATGTCGCCTTCGTTCAAGCGGGGTTCGGCCAGCGACCAGACCTTGAAGCCTTCATCGCCGCGCAGGACGCAGGAGATGGCGGCAACGCGCTGCAGGTAGTGCGGCAGGAAGTCGCTGCCGTTCCTGGCCCGCTGCTTCTGGAAGGCGTGCTCGGCGACCTCGGCATCGGACAACGCCGGCGGCAGGTCGTGCAGGCGGCGCAGTCCGGCCACGTCGGGAATGGTCTCGATGTCGAAGACGAGCACCGGCGTCATGACGACGTCACCGCTTCTGCTGCCAGATGCCCGTGGCATTCTGCACCCACCAGCCGGCCGGCGCACGGTCGATCCAGCGCTGGGCGAAGGTGGCGCGAATGTCCGGCTCCCAGCCGGGGTTGCCGTTGGCGCGGGCGATTTCGCGATAGAGGCCGGCGCGGTCGGCATTCTCGCCGGCGACCAGCGCGGTGACCGCCTGGCGCTGCGCCAGCGGCACGGCGCCCGGCTCGCGCAGCAGCACGCCGCCGTCGCGGGTCAGGCCGACGGCGCCGGACTGGTACCAGGGCAGCAGTTGCGCATAGCGCTGGGCCATGCCGGTTTTGAACTGGGCGATGGCCGGCGTGTCGATGTCGAGGTCGCCTTGGGCGGCGGCCAGTCCGACGTACATCCAGGCGGCGAGAATCGCGAGCAGGCGGGTCATGGTGTTTTCTCCTTGGCGGGTGCCTTGGCCGCATCGACCGGGCCACCCGGCGGGGGCGGCTTCATCTGCCAGACTTCGTCGATGATGGTATCGGCGGCTTTTTCGGCGGCGGCGGCCGGAAAGTAGATGTTGATGGTGACGCAGCCAGCCAGGGCTGTCGCCAGCGCCAAGGCGGCCAGTGGAGTCAAGGACATTCGGGCGTGGGTCATTCGATCACCGCCTTCGATTTGCCGGCGATCACGGCGCGAATGCGGGATACCAGCAGGTTCCAGTCGATGCGGCGATTGTAGCCGATGACTTGCACCCTCGGCAGGCCGCTGCCTTCGACGATCAACGCGCCCGTCCCGGCGGGCGCCAGCCCTTCGAAATGGCAGACTGCGCCGCGCAGCGAACAGCCGAAGCCGATGCGTCGATAGTCGAAGGTATTGAAGAAGCGCGCGGGACTCAGGTTTATCGCCGCCGCTCCCGCCGCGCCGCCCAGCGCGGAAATGTCCCGCAGGGCGCCCCGGCTGATGGCGCGCCGGTAGTCGCCCGGGCTGCTGTGCACGCGGGCGTCGAAGCGCGCTGGCTGCCAGCCGATCAGTTCCAGGCCGCCGATGTCGGCATCGAGCCGCCCCTCGATGCTCCCGAAGGAAAATGTCTGCGTCAGCAGGCCGATGTCGAGTTCGCGCGCGGTGAGGTCGAGCATGAAGCGGCGCGTCGGCTTCAGGGGATCGATCACCGTCAGCCCGGTGGCAACGATGCGGCCGTCGAACACCTCGATGACCAGATCGCCGTCGAGCGTGACGACGTTGCCAGCGTAAGCGGCGCGCGGAATGCGGGCGGTCAGGCTGCCGGCCATGGGCGGCAGCTTGACCGCAGACGTCAGCTTCGGCAGGGACACGGACTCGATGCCGCCGGCAAAGCTGCCCTGCCAGCCGTCCGGATGGCGCTTGGCGAACAGCTCATCGACGTACAGCCGCCCGTCGAGCAGGGGAATCGAGAGCCTTTCGAAGTGGGCCTCGTCGTCGTGGAGGCGCACGGGAATGCGGAACCCGCCCAGCGGCAACTCGCCGAGCCGCGCCGATGTCACTGAAAATTCGGCTTCGCTGACGACGCCGCGCTCCCAGGGAATGCGGGCATTCATGCCGGCGAATTCGAGATAGTCGGTGCCGTCGACCAGGCGCGCCTCTTCGAGTCCGGCATAGGCCGATTGCCAGGCGCCGCCGGACCAGGCGCCGGAAAACCTGACCTTGCCGCTGGCGCTTACTTTCGGCACGGCCGACTGATCCAGCCAGGGTTGCACCCATTCGGCAAAGGCCGTGCCCAGGTCGAGCGGCTCAGTGACGAAACCAAACGATTCCATGCCCGCCGCCGCGCGGTCCCAGCGCCAGCTGGCGTCGACCGTGCCGATGCCGGCGAGCGCCACGCGCGCCAGTGCGACATCGAGCGCTTTGGCAGTAAGCGCGCCCTCGGCATCGACCCTGACGCCGGCCTTGCGGTACCAGGGCGCGACGTAAAGCTCGCCGGCCGGCCAGTCCAGGTGCGCCCGCCAGCGCCAGCCATCGGCGACGCGATGCGCCGTCGCCTCGAGCTCGAGGTCGATGCCTTCGCCGGCAATGTCGCCGGCGGCGCTGCCGAACCTGGCTTGGCGCACGGTCAGATCGAGCCGCGCCTGCGCGCGGTCCGCGGTCAGCTTCAGATCGAGCCGGCCTTCCGGCCGCCAGCCGCGCATGCGCTTGATCAGCGGCGACAGCGCCACCACCTCGGCGCCCTCGATGGCCAATGTCGTCGCACCGTCGGCGAAGCGGTAGGTAAAGGAAAACGGCAGCGCCGGCCGGTCGCGGCCGCGGTCATCCTCGCGCCGAATCAGGCCGTGCGGACAATCCAGCCGCCGCAGGTCGAGAACGAACCCGGTGCAATGCAAGTTCAGCCGACGATATTCGATGCCGGCGACCATCAGGCGGTCGACCTGGATGTCGGCCTCGCCGCGCCGGCCGGTCGCCAGCGACACGCGCAGGCCGTCGGCCTCGAAGGAAGGATGGCGGAGGCTGTCCAGCGTCAAGACCGCGCCCGCCTGGACGGGCGGCGCCGACAACAGCGCGACGAGCAGGCTAAGCCGGGAAAACGCCCGTCGACAGATAGCGGTCGCCACGATCGCAGACGATGGTCACGATGACGGCGTTCTCAAGCTCGACGGCAATGCGCAGCGCCACGTGCAGCGCGCCGCCGGAGGAAATGCCGGCGAAGATGCCTTCCTCGCGCGCCATTCGCCGCGTCATGACTTCGGCATCGGTCTGACTGACGTACTCGAGCCGGTCCACGCGCGAGAAGTCGCAGATTTTCGGCAGGTAGTCGGGCGGCCATTTGCGGATGCCCGGAATCTGCGAGCCCTCCTCCGGCTGGCAACCGACGATCCGCACCGCCGGATTCTTTTCCTTGAAGAAGCGCGAGCAGCCCATGATGGTGCCGGTGGTGCCCATGCTCGACACAAAATGCGTGATGCGGCCCTCGGTGTCGCGCCAGATTTCCGGCCCGGTGCCTTCGTAATGCGCTTGCGGATTGTCGGGATTGGCAAACTGGTCGAGCATGACGCCGCGCCCTTCGGCGACCAGGCGCTCGGCCATGTCGCGCGCACCTTCCATGCTCGCTGCCTTGGGCGTCAGGATGAGCTCGGCGCCGAAGGCGCGCATGGTCTGGCAGCGCTCGATGGACTGATTCTCCGGCATCACCAGCACCATCTTGTAGCCGCGCATGGCGGCGGCCATGGCCAGGGCGATGCCGGTGTTGCCCGAGGTCGCCTCGATCAGCGTGTCGCCGGGACTGACTTTGCCGCGCGCCTCGGCGCGCACGATCATCGACAGCGCCGGCCGGTCCTTGACCGAGCCGGCCGGATTGTTGCCTTCCAGCTTGGCGAGGATGACGTTGTTGCGCTGGTCGTTGCCGGCGCCGGGAATACGCTTGAGCCGAACCAGCGGGGTGTCGCCGACGCAGTCGTCGAGTGTCTTGTAGTTCATGGTTTCGTCACTTTGCCAAATGCCGGACGTATTTCGCCACGCCCTGCTCGACGGTCGCGAAATCGTCCTGATAACCGGCGGCGCGCAGCTTGCCGACGTCGGCCTGGGTGAAACTCTGGTACTTGCCCTTGAGCGCCTCGGGAAAGTCGATGTACTCGACGATGCCTTGCGCGACCATCTCGCGCAGCGACAAGGCCGGCTGGCCGTCCAGCGCCCGGCAGGCGTTGACGGTGGCGGCCGCCACATCGTTGAACGGCTGCGCCCGCCCGGTGCCGAGGTTGTAGATGCCCGACTTGCCGGGGTTGTCGAGGAAGAACATGTTCACCTTGACCACGTCCTCGACATAGACGAAGTCGCGGCTCTGCTCGCCGTTGCCGTAGCCGTCGCAGCCCTCGAACAGTTTGACCTTGCCGGTTTCCCGATACTGATGGAAGTGATGGAAGGCCACCGAAGCCATGCGGCCCTTGTGCTGCTCGCGCGGGCCGTAGACATTGAAGTAGCGGAAGCCGACGACTTGCGAATTGGCTTCGGCCATGTGCTTGCGGACGATTTGATCGAACAGGAACTTCGAGTAGCCATAGACGTTCAACGGCCCCTCGTGTTCGCGCGCTTCCTGAAAAACGCGGCCGCCGCCGTACACGGAAGCGCTGGAGGCGTACAGGTAGGGCACTTCCTGGTCGAGGCAGAAATCGAGCAGGCTCGACGAATAGCGGTAGTTGTTGGCCATCATGTAGCGGCCATCGGTTTCCATGGTGTCGGAACAGGCGCCTTCATGAAAAATGGCATCGACGGCGCCGTCGAATTGGCCGGCCTCGACGAGGTCGAGGAATTCCTCCTTGTCGAGATAGTCGGCGATCTCGCAGTCGGTCAGATTGCGGAACTTGTCGGCCTTCTTGAGGTTGTCGACGGCGATGACTTCGGTCACGCCGCGCTCGTTGAGGGCCTTGACGATGTTGGCGCCGATGAAGCCACAGGCGCCGGTGACGATGGTGTACATATCAACTCGCGGTCAGTTCTTGCAGCGTGCATACGGCGGTGCCGAGCTTGCCGACCACCACGCCCGCCGCACGGTTGGCCAGCTTCATGGCGTCCGCCAAACCGGCGCCGGCGGCCATCATGACCGCCAGCGTGGCGATGACGGTATCTCCGGCACCGCTGACATCATAGACCTCCCGGGCCAGCGCGGGTTCGTGGCTGACCCGATCGGCGGTGAACAAACTCATGCCTTCCTCGGAGCGCGTCAGCAGCAGCGCGTCGACGCCGAGCTCGCCGCGCAGCCTGTCTACTCGTCGGCGCAGGTCTTCCTCGTCGCGCCAGTTCCCCACCACCTGCCGCAGTTCGGCGCGGTTGGGCGTGATGACGCTGGCGCCGGCATAACGCGCGTAGTCGTCGCCCTTGGGATCAACCAGCACCGGCTTGCCGGCGGCCCGGGCGCATCGGATCATGTCGCCGATGTGGACCAGCCCGCCCTTGCCATAGTCGGAAAGAATGACGACGTCGCAAGCCGCCAAGCGCTGCTGGTATTCGGCCAGCTTCGCCTGCAGGACTTCGTGGGCCGGCGCATTCTCGAAATCGATGCGCAAGAGTTGTTGCTGCCGGCCGATCACCCGCAGCTTGACGGTCGTATCGAGCTGAGGATCTTCGTGCAGGCTGGCGTCGATCTGCGACGCGGCCAACAGCCGCTCCAGCGTCCGCCCCGCTTCGTCCGCACCCACCACCGACAGCAGTGCGACCCGCGCGCCCAGCGCAGCGCAATTGCGTGCGACGTTGGCGGCGCCGCCGGGCCGCTCTTCGATGCGTTCCACTTTCACCACCGGCACCGGCGCCTCGGGGGAAATGCGGCCGACGTCGCCGAACCAGTAGCGGTCGAGCATGACGTCGCCGACAATCAGGATGCGCACGCCGGAGGTATCGGGAATCTGCATGGTGTTCGCTTGCTCGCGTTGTCAGGTCCTGGCTCGGGGAATGCGCGCACGCTCCCACGAAATCGTCATGAGGAAGGCGCCGCAAACCGGATCAGGTTCGGCCGATCGCAATATATTCGAGCCCGGCCGCCCGCAGATACGCGGGTTCATACAAATTGCGCCCATCGAACACGACGCCGGCCTTGAGCTTCGCCTTCATGGCATCGAAATCCGGCGCCCGGAACGCCTTCCACTCGGTGACGATCGCCAAGGCATCGGCACCCTCCAGCGCCGCCATCGGCGAGTCGGCGTACTCGATGCGCTCCTCGTGGCCAAAAATCCGACGAGCTTCTTTCATGGCGGCGGGATCATACGCTTTCACGCGGGCCCCGCGCGCCAGCAGGTCATGGATCAGGACGCGACTGGGCGCCTCGCGCATGTCATCGGTGTTGGGCTTGAAAGCGAGCCCCCAGACGGCGAACACCCGTCCGTCGAGGCGATCGCCGAATCGCTTGACGATCTTTGCGGCCAGCAGGCGCTTCTGCGTCGCATTGACGCTCTCCACGGCCTGCAGTACCTGCATCTCTTGTCCCAGGCCGCGCGCGGCCTGCACCAGGGCCTGCACATCCTTGGGGAAACACGAACCGCCGTAGCCGCAGCCGGGATAGAGGAAGTGGTAGCCAATGCGGGGGTCGGCGCCAATGCCTTGCCGCACCTGTTCGATGTCGGCGCCTACCTTCTCCGCCAGGTTGGCGAGTTCGTTCATGAAGCTGATGCGGGTGGCCAGCATTGCGTTGGCCGCATACTTGGTCAGTTCCGCCGACCGCACATCCATGACGAACAGCCGATCATGGTTGCGCTGGAAGGGCGCATAGAGCTGCCGCATGAGCGCCTCGGCCCGAGCGTCGTCCGTGCCGACGATGATCCGGTCCGGCTTCATGAAATCATCGATCGCCGCGCCTTCCTTCAGAAATTCGGGATTCGACACGACGCTGAACGGAATGCTGAGGCCACGCGCCTGCATGGCTTCGACGATGGTGGCGCGCACCTTGTCGGCAGTCCCCACCGGGACGGTGCTCTTGTCGATGACGACCCGATATTCGGTCATCCGCTCCCCGATGGCACGGGCGGCGGTCAAGACGTACTGAAGGTCGGCCGAGCCATCTTCATCCGGCGGGGTGCCGACGGCAATGAACTGCAACAGCCCGAACGCCACGGCTTCGTCCACGTCGGCCGTGAATCTGAAGCGCCCGGCCGCGCAGTTACGATGCACCATGGCCTCAAGGTCGGGCTCGTGAATGGGAATGCCGCCTTTATTCAGGAAGTCGACCTTCTCGCGATCGACATCGAAACAGAGCACATCGTTACCGACCTCGGCCAGGCATGCTCCAGATACCAGGCCCACATAGCCGGTTCCGACCACGGTGATCTTCATTTCTCGTCGCCGCCTCAGGGAGTTAAATCGAACTCTTCGGTCCGCCTGGGCGGGTAGGTTTCCCAGCCGCCACAGGCAGGACAGCGCCAATGAAACTGCCTCGCCTTGAAGCCGCAGCTATCGCAGCGATAGCGGGCGACGCGGCGGGTATGCGCGTGAATCAGGTTCTTGACCAGTTCAAGATCGGCGCGCCGCTCCGGCGGAGCCACCAGCACCTGCGCCTCGAGGAGCTTGTCGAGCCCGAGCAGGGTCTGGTTGCGCCGCAGTTCATCGCGCACCAGCCGATAGGCCGCCTCTGCGCCGTTTTCCTTCAGCGCGGACTGGAAAGCGACATCGAGCAGATCGAGCGAAGCATGTCGCTCCAGGTAGCCGCGCATCAGCTGGCCGCCATGCTCGGCACGGCCCTGCTGGCGCAGGACCGCCACCAGCTTCTCGGCGACCAGCGACAGGTAAACCGGGTTTTGCTGCTCGACGCGCATCCACGCCTCGATGGCGTCGTCGAGCCGCCCTTCGCTTTGCGCCAGGTCGCCGAGCAGGATCGTCGCGCGCACACACTTGCGGTTGGCGGCCAGCGCGGCGTCGAGATGCGCACGCGCCTCGGCCGGCCGGCCATGGAGAATCGCCGACGACGCCAGTTCGCAGTGGAATTCGGCGATGGCTTTCTGCCACAGGTGGTCGGCGTGATCGGGCATCGCTTCGGCGATGTCGATGGCTTTCTGCCATTCCTTTTCCTGCTGGTAGATTTCCAGAAGCGACTTCAGCGCCTCTTCGTCGCGCGCGGTGCCGCGCAGCCTGAGGAAAATTTCCTCGGCGCGGTCGAGCAGGCCTGCTTTCAGGTAGTCCAGCCCGAGCTCCGCCAAGGCGTGCAAGCGCCGGTCGTCGCCCAGCCCCTCGCGATCGACCAGGTTCTGGTGCACGCGGATCGCTCGGTCGGTTTCGCCGCGACGACGGAACAGGTTGCCCAGGGCGAAATGCAGCTCGATCGTTTCCGGATCGACTTTCGCTGCCTCGAGAAACGCCTCGATGGCGCGATCGGGCTGTTCGTTGAGCAGGAAATTGAGACCCTGGAAATAGGAACGGGGCAATGCGCGCGATTCGCGCAGCAGGTGCTTGAGATCGATGCGCGCGGCGATCCAGCCCAGCGAAAAGAATACCGGTAGCGCCAGCAGCCACCACAGCTCGATGGCGATCACGACGAGCCGTCCTTGGTCGTGTCCCGGTCGGCAGCTGACGCGTTGGCGCGCAGGCGGCCCAGTTCGCGGCCCCGGCGCACCACCGTGCCCAGCGTGGCCGTGAGACCGATGATGGCGCCGAGAACGAAGGCCGCGAGGATGACCATCGACAGCGGCGCGATCCAGACGCCGTCCAGGTAGAAGCGCAACTCGACCGGTTCGCTGTTCTTCACCGCGAGTCCGAACAAGGCGATGAACACGACTCCGCGCAACAACCACAATAGGACAGTCATCTCGCCTCGCAAAAAATGCGGCACCCGCTCGCTGCGAGTGCCGCCGGTTCAGTCCGTCTCGGTCGCCATGGCGCCGCCCAATATTCAGTCGGCCGGGCTATCGACCCGTTCGCGCAATTCCTTGCCGGCCTTGAAGTGCGGCACGTACTTGGCGGGCACCTGCACCTTTTCGCCCGATTTCGGATTGCGCCCCGTGCGAGGTGGACGGTAGTTGAGGGCAAAGCTGCCGAAGCCGCGAATCTCGATGCGATCGCCGCGGGCGAGCGCCGCCGCCATCGCATCGAGAATGACCTTGACCGCAAGGTCGGCATCCTTGGCCACCAGCTGCGGAAAACGTTCCGCAAGCCGGACGATCAGCTCGGATTTGGTCATGACAGTCCTGCGCAGTACCCGGCCGGATTACTGCTGGTTCAGCTTGGCTTTGAGCAGGGCACCAAGGTTGGTGGTGCCGCTGCTGGCATTGCTGGCGGCCGCCAGCTTCTGCATCGCCTCGTTCTGCTCGACCTGGTCCTTGGCCTTGATGGACAGGCTCAGCGAGCGCGACTTGCGATCGACGTTGATGATCAGCGCCTCGACCGCATCGCCTTCCTTGAGCATGGCCCGCAAGTCCTCGATACGCTCGCGCGAGAACTCCGAAGCCCGCAGGTAGCCCTCGACGTCGCCACCCAGGTCGATCACGGCGCCACGGGCATCCACGCTCTTGACGCGGCCCTTGACGACGCTGTTTTTGTCGTGCGTGGCGACGAAGCTGGTGAAGGGGTCGCCATCCATCTGCTTGATGCCGAGCGAGATGCGCTCCTTGTCGACGTCGATCGACAGCACCACGGCCTCGATCTCGTCGCCCTTCTTGTAGTTCTGCTTGGCTTCTTCGCCAGTCGCCGACCAAGACAGGTCGGACAGATGCACCAGCCCGTCGATGCCCCCCGGCAGACCGATGAAGATGCCGAAGTCGGTGATCGACTTGATGGCGCCGCGCACCTTGTCGCCCTTCTTGTGGTTCATGGCGAAGTCGTCCCAGGGATTGGCCATGCACTGCTTCATGCCCAGGGAGATGCGACGACGCTCCTCGTCGATTTCGAGGATCATCACTTCCACTTCGTCACCCAGCTGCACGACCTTGGACGGGTGGATGTTCTTGTTGGTCCAATCCATCTCGGAGACGTGCACCAGGCCTTCGATGCCCTGCTCGATCTCGACGAAGGCGCCGTAGTCGGTCAGGTTGGTGACCTTGCCGAACAGGCGCGTGCCCTGCGGGTAGCGGCGGGCGATGCCCACCCACGGGTCCTCGCCGAGCTGCTTCATGCCGAGCGAGACGCGGTTCTTTTCCTGGTCGAACTTGAGCACCTTGGCAGTAACTTCGTCGCCGACGTTGAGCACTTCGCTCGGATGGCGCACGCGGCGCCAGGCCAGGTCGGTGATGTGCAGCAGGCCGTCGATGCCGCCGAGGTCGACGAAGGCGCCGTAGTCGGTGATGTTCTTGACGATGCCCTTGACGACGGTGCCTTCCTGGAGATTCTCGAGCAGCTTCTGGCGTTCTTCGCCCATGCTCGCCTCGAGCACGGCGCGGCGCGAGAGCACGACGTTGTTGCGCTTGCGGTCGAGCTTGATGACCTTGAACTCGAATTCCTTGCCCTCGTAGGGCGTGGTGTCCTTGACCGGGCGGGTATCGACCAGCGAGCCGGGCAGGAAGGCGCGGATGCCGTTGGTCATGACGGTCAGGCCGCCCTTGACCTTGCCGGTGATGACGCCCTTGACCAGCGCCTGATCGGTGAGCGCCTTGTCGAGGTCGTTCCAGGCGGCGATGCGCTTCGCCTTGTCGCGGCTCAGCCGGGTTTCGCCATAGCCGTCTTCGAGCATTTCGATGGCGACCTGGACGAAATCGCCGGGGTTGACTTCGAGTTCGCCCCGGTCGTTCTTGAATTCTTCAGCCGAGATGAAGGACTCGGATTTCAGACCCGCATTGACGACCACAAAATTCTGATCGACGCGGACAACTTCGGCCGTGATGACTTCGCCCGCGCGCATTTCCTGGCGCTGAAGGCTCTCTGCGAACAGGGCGGCAAAGGATTCGTTGGGATTCACGGCAGTGGAGGTGGCAGACATAGGTTTTCCAAAAAGCCGTCGGTGACGACGGGTTAGTTGATGAAAGGCAGCCGCCGGCGGACGATGTCCATCACGGCAGCCACCGCTTCGTCGACGCCCAGCGAGGTGGTATCCACCCGATCGGCGTCTTCGCACTGCCGGAGGGGCGCGACGGCTCTCGCCGCATCGCGGGCATCCCGCTCCTGCAGGTCCTGCAAAAGGGTGCGCATGTTAGCAGGCAATCCCTTTTCGATCAACTGTTTATACCGCCGATGGGCGCGCGCTTCGGCGGAAGCCGTCAGAAAAATCTTCGCCTGCGCGCCGGGAAAGACCACCGAGCCCATGTCGCGACCGTCGGCGACCAGGCCGGGGAAGCGCCGGTAGGCCCGCTGGCGATCGAGCAGCGCCGCGCGCACGGCGGGCATGGCGGCCACTTTCGAAGCGCCAACGCCGACAGCCTCGTCCCGGATCGCCGCGCCGACTTCTTCGCCGGACAACAGGATTTGTTCGCCGTTGAATTCTGCGGGCAGCGCGGCGGCGATGCCGGCCACCGCCGATGCGTCGTCCAAATCGGTTCCGGCCCGCATGGCTGCCAGTGCCGTCAGTCGGTAGAGGGCGCCGCTGTCGAGAAAGTGGTAGCCGAGCGCCTGGGCGACGCGCTGGGCCACCGTGCCCTTGCCCGAGGCCGAAGGCCCGTCGATGGCGATCACCGGCGCGGCGAGGCGACCGAAACGCTCAAAGTAGTCCGGAAAGGTCTTGGCCACGCAGTTCGGGTCGTTGATGCGCACCGGCACCCCGGCCAGCGCCGCCAGCGAAAAACACATCGCCATGCGATGGTCGTCGTAGGTATCGATCGCCGCATGGGCCACGAAAGTCAGGGGTGGCGATACGCCGATCCAGTCGGGCCCCGTCTCCACGGTCGCGCCGAGCTTGCGCAACTCGGCGGCCATGGCGGCGATGCGATCGGTTTCCTTGACGCGCCACGAGGCGATGTTGCGCAGCCGGCAAGGGCCGTCGGCAAAGAGCGCCGCGACAGCCAGCGTCATCGCCGCATCGGGAATGTGATTGAGATCGAGGTCGAACGCCCTCAGCTTGCCGTCGGCGGGCGCACGCGCCTCGATGTGGTTGTCGCCCATGTCAATCCGCGCCCCCATCGCCGTCAGCGCCTCGGCGAAGCGCACGTCGCCCTGGATGCTGTCGCGGCCGACGCCCTCGACACGGACCGGCCCGCCGCCGATGGCGCCGGCGGCGAGGAAGTAGGATGCCCCCGAGGCATCTCCCTCGACATGCGCCACGCCCGGGCTGCGGTAGCGCTGCCCGCCGGGAATCACAAAGCGCCGCCAGCCTTCCCGCGCGACCTCGACGCCGAACCGCGCCATCAGGTTCAGCGTGATCTCGACGTAGGGTTTGGAAATCAGTTCCGTGGTCATTTCGATCACCGCCGGCCGGCCCGACAGCGCGCCGACGAGCGGCAGCGTCATCAGCAGCGCGGTCAGGAACTGCGAGGACACGTCGCCGCGCATGCGAATCGGCGCCTCGAGTTCGATGTCGGCCGGCGCGACGGCCAAGGGCGGATATCCCTCGTTCCCGAGATAGCGCACGTCGCAACCGAGTTGGCGCAGCCCATCGACCAGGTCGCGGATCGGTCGCTCGTGCATGCGCGCCACGCCGGACAGGCGGTAGTGGCCGCCGGAAAGCGCCAGCGCCGCCGTCAACGGCCGGAAGGCCGTGCCGGCATTGCCGAGGAACAAGTCGGCCTGCTTGACCGGGAAACGGCCGCCCGCGCCATGCACGCGCCAGGCGTGCCGGTCGAGCTGTTCAAGGCCGATACCCAGCGCAGCCAATGCCGACAGCATGACGCGGGTATCGTCGGAATCGAGCAGATCGCGAATCTCGGTGGTTCCCTCGGCCAGGGCCGCCAACAGCAGCAGCCGATTCGAGATGCTCTTGGATCCCGGCAGGGGCACGCTGCCCGCCACCCGCCCGAGCGCGGGCACGTCGAAAAATTCCATGGTTTGCCAATCGAAACTAGAATAGCGTTCGAGACTGCCGCAACAGCGCGCAGCGCGGCGCGGACGTGCGAAAGGCTTGGCACTCTATCATCCCCCGGGGAGGGAAGCGAAGTGAATCTATCCGTTGTCATCGTCGACGACTCAGAGATCAACCTGACGCTGTTCAAGCACCTGATCGCCAAAGTCGAAGGCGTCGAACCGCGATGCTTCTCGGTGTCGGCCGAAGCGCTCGAATGGTGCACTCGCAACGGCGCCGACGTGATCGTGGTGGACTACATGATGCCGGCGCCGGACGGTCTCGAATTCATCCGCCGCTTCCGGCAATTGCCCGGCATGGAGGCCGTGCCGGCCGTCATGGTCACCGCCAACGACCTGAAGGAAATCCGCTATTCGGCGCTCGAAGCGGGCGCCACCGACTTCCTGACCAAGCCGGTGGACAAAAACGAGTTCATCGCCCGCATCACCAACATGGCCGCCCTGCGACGCGGCCAGCGACTGCTCGCGGATCGCGCCGCGCTGCTCGCGGAGGAGGTCAAGGCGGCCACCGAGACGATCGTCCAGCGAGAGCGCGAAACCATTTTCCGGCTGTCGAAGGCCGCCGAATACCGCGACCCGGAAACCGGCAGCCACATTCTGCGCATGGCCAACTACTCGCGCCTGATCGCCCAGGCCCTCGGCCTGAACGAAGACGAGTGCCAGCTGATCTACGAGGCGGCGCCGATGCACGATGTCGGCAAGGTCGCCATTCCCGACCTGATTCTGCTGAAGCCGGGCAAGCTGACGGCGGAGGAATTCGAGTTGATGAAGCGCCATGCCCTGATGGGCCATGAAATCCTGCGCGGCAGCAGTTCGCCCAAGCTGCAGGCAGCGGCGGTCATTGCGCTGTCGCATCACGAGAAACACGATGGCTCGGGCTACCCCAACGGCCTGTCGGGCGACGACATCCCCTTGCACGGCCGTATCGTCGCCGTGGCCGACGTCTTCGACGCGCTGACGTCCGAGCGCCCCTACAAACGCGCCTGGACGCTGGACCAGGCGGCGACCCATCTGCGCGAACAGGCGGGCAGCCATTTCGATCCCAGATGCACCAATGCCTTTTTCAGCATCTGGGAGGAAGCCAAGGCCATTCACGACCGCTACCGCGACGAGCCGATCGCCCCGCCGCCCCCCGGCGTCGGCGACCTTGCCTGATCGCATCCAGATGAAGATCAAACAAGCAGCGTTTTCCGACCCAGCAGACGCACGGGACGATCTCAAGATCCTCGCCAAGCTGAATCCCAATCTGATCCTGGTTTTCGCCTCACCCAGCTGGTTTTGCGAATCATCCATCGAAGGTGATTTGACGGCCACTTTTCCAGACGCCTTGATTCTCGGCTGTTCCACCGCCGGGGAAATCTCCTCCGCCGGCGTTCATGCGGGACATTGCGTCGTCACGGCTATCCGCTTCGACCACATAAGTTTGCATTCGGCCACGACCAATCTTGAAAACATGGCCGACTCGACTGCCGCCGGGCGGCGTCTGGCCGAACAGCTGAGGCGGAATGACGACCTACGTGCCGTCCTGCTCTTCGGCCAAGGCGTACGCATCAATGGCAGTGCCCTGATCGAAGGCATGCACGCGGTGCTGGGCTCCGGCATCGTCATTACCGGAGGGCTCGCCGGCGACGAAGGCGCCTTCAGCCAAACCTGGACCATCGGGCCAGCCGGCGTATCGGACCAGGCCGTCGTCGCGCTGGGCCTCGGGGGACCGCGCCTGCGCTTCAGCCATGGTTCGTTTGGCGGGTGGGAGCCTTTCGGCCCACCCCGCAAGGTCACCCGATGCGACGGCAACATCCTGTACGAACTTGACGGTGAGCCAGCCCTGACAGTCTATAAGCGTTACTTGGGCGATTACGCGAAAGGCCTGCCCGCCTCCGGCCTCCTGTTTCCATTCGCCAAGCTTACCGAAGGCCGGAAGGCCACGGGACTGATACGCACCATTCTTGGTATCAATGAAGCCGACGGCAGTCTCGTGCTGGCAGGAGACATTAAGGCCGAAGGCTATCTCCAACTGATGCATGCCTCCACCGATGCCCTCGTCAATGGTGCCGAAACGGCGGCAATGGCAGCTGGTCACATGGACAGCCAAGCCGCTTCGGGAATCGCCATCCTGGTGTCGTGCGTGGGCCGCAAGCTGGCGATGGGCGCGCGCGTAGACGAGGAAGTCGAGGCCGTGGCCGCGGCGCTGGGCAGGGGCGCAACCCTGACCGGTTTCTATTCCAACGGCGAAATCAGCCCGATGATTCCCGGATCCGACTGCAAGCTCCACAACCAGACCATGACCATCACCTGTCTGACGGAAGTTTAAAGCGACCACGCGCGGAAGACCATGCACAAGGCACTATCTCGCCAGGTCCGCCGAGCATTGAAACTGGCCGATGACGCTCAGGTTGGTAGTTTTATTTCCTCCGTCGAACACTTGGCCAAGCTCGGAACCATTCCCGAGGAAGTGGCCTCGAAGCTGTTAGGCCTGACGGAACTGCTCGCGGGTATCGACGCTACATATGAACAGTACGATCGCGATCTGGAACTACGCACTCGCAGCCTGAAGTTGGGGTCGGAAGAGCTCCTGGCCGCCAATCAACGCTTGCATGAAGAACTGTCGGCGCGCGAGGCCGCCATCCGGGTGCTTCAGCAAACCGCGTGTGCGCTGCAGGCGGAAGCAGGCTTCGAGGGCACGGCAAGCAATGAAAGCGATCTCGATCACCTCATCGAACTGGTTTCGGGACTGGTGAGTTACCGGGAGATCACCCAGAAGGAAATCAAGGCGGCACAACGAACGCTGGAGCGCCAGCAGTTCGCGCTCGACCAGCATGCCATCGTCAGCATGACCGATATCCGCGGCGTCATCACCTACGCCAACGACAAGTTCTGCAATATCAGCGGCTACACACGCGCTGAACTGCTGGGCCGCAATCACAACATCGTCAATTCCGGATTGCACTCCAAAGAGTTTTTTGCTGAATTGTGGCAGACCATCCAGGCCGGCAAAACCTGGCAAGGGGAGGTTCGCAACCGCGCCAAGGACGGCAGTTTCTACTGGGTAGCCGCCACCATCGTGCCGTTCCTCGACGAAGAGGGGCAACCCTATCAGTACGCAGGGATCAGAACCGACATCACGCGATCCAAGCAGATGCGCGACGAGTTGGAGGAGCAACTGCATTTCGTCCAGGAACTGATCGAAACGATTCCGCTACCGACCTATTTCAAGGATGTGCGTGGTCGTTACATCGGCATGAACCGCGCGTTCGAAACCACCTTCCTATGCCGGCGCGACGAGTTGATCGGCCGGTCGATCTTCGATATCGCGCCACTCGACATCGAAGATGCCCGCTACCATGACCAGCGCGACCGGGAGCTGTTCATCAACTCCCAGCCCCAATCCTACGAGCGGCGCATGCGCTGGGGTAACGGCGGCTGGCGCGACATGTTCTATCAGAAGGCGCCGCTGACGCACGCCGACGGCAGCGTGCGCGGTCTGATCGGACTCATCTCCGACGTCACCGAATTGCGCCGGGCCGAACAGGAGGCATTGCGCGCCAAGGAACAGGCCGAGGCGGCCAACCGCGCCAAGAGCGATTTCCTGGCCAATATGAGCCACGAAATCCGGACGCCGATGAACGGCGTCATCGGCATGACCGAACTCGTGCTGGATACCGATTTGAATGACGAACAGCGCGAATACATGCGCATCGTCAAATCGTCGGCGGAATCGCTGCTGACCGTGATCAACGACATCCTCGACTTTTCCAAGATCGAGGCCGGCAAGATGCAAATCGAGCAGACCACCTTCAATCTGTCCGACCAGATCGGCGAAACGCTGAAGAGTCTCGCGCTGCGCGCCCACCAGAAGGGGCTGGAAATCATCTGCCAGATGGCGCCGGAACTGCCGGCGTGGTTGGTGGGCGATCCGGGACGCCTGCGCCAAGTCCTGGTGAATCTCCTCGGCAATGCCGTCAAATTTACCGAGCACGGCGAGATCGTCGTCAAGGTGGCTCCCAGCGGCGACGGCCGTCGGGTGCGTTTTTCGGTGATCGACAGCGGCATCGGCATCCCGGCCAACAAGCTGGACCACATCTTCGAAGCGTTCGCCCAGCAGGACAGTTCGACCACCCGCCGCTACGGCGGCACCGGCTTGGGTCTGACCATCTCGGCGCGACTCGTCGAAATGATGGAAGGCCGCATCTGGGTGGAGAGCCAGCCCGGCAAAGGGAGCGCGTTTCACTTCACCGCGCGCCTGGTCGCCAGCAACGAGCAACCTGAAACACGGCCGATCTCCGGCGACCAACTGGCCAATCTTGTCGCGTTGGTGGTGGATGACAATGCGGTCAACCGCCACGTTCTTTCCGAAACGCTCACGCAATGGGGCATGCGGGTCCAGGTGGCGGACTCCGGCAACGCGGCGGTGGAGCTGTTGAGCGCCGTCCACGCGGACCCCGTGGACCTCATCCTGCTCGATGCGCTGATGCCCGATATAGACGGCTTGCAGACGGCCGCGGTGCTCGCCTCGGTGCCTTTCGAGCGTCGGCCGAAGATCATCGTGCTCTCCTCCGCCGGCATTCCCGACAACGCGGAACAATGGCAGCGGTTGGGCGTGTCGGCCTACCTGGTCAAGCCGGTCATGCAGGACGATCTGCAGGCGGCAATCCTCAAGGCGCTAGGCGAAGCGCCCCCAGAAGCGATCGCGCTGCCCGCCACGGGCCTGCCGCCGAACAGCGGCGCCGCGTTGGACATTTTGTTGGTGGAAGATCACCCGGTCAATCAGAAGCTGGTGCTCAGCCTCCTCCAGAAATGGGGTCATCGCACGCGTCTGGCCGAGAATGGCGAGGAAGCCCTGAACGTCCTGGCCAAGCACCGCTTCGACCTGATTCTGATGGACATGCAGATGCCCGTGCTCGGTGGCGTCGAAACGACGCGCCGCTTCCGCGCGGGCGAAATCGGACGCCGCACGCCGATCATCGCCATGACTGCCAACGCCATGGAAAGCGATCGCGATATCTGCCTGGCAGCGGGCATGGACGACTACCTGGCCAAGCCGGTCAAGGCATCGGCCCTCCAGGAAATGATCGGCCGCCATGCGCCGACGGCACCGGGGCGCTTCGACTATGCCCAGGCGATCGCCAATTCCGACGACGAGACGGTCGATATCGTCGCCAAGCTGTTTCTTGAGCAGTTTCCCAAGGACGCCGTCAAGCTGCGCGAAGCCATTGCCGGCCGCGATCATGCTGCCTTGCGGTACGTGGCCCACGGGCTCAAAGGCAGTTGCGGCCTGTTCGGCGCCAAGCCGATGGTCGACTTGGCGCAAGCGCTCGAACGGTTCACGGCCGAAGGCGACTGGGGCTTGGCGGCCAAGATCATCCAGCGCCTGGAAGAAGAGTTCGTGGCGCTGGCGGCGGAACTAGACGGCCGGCAAGATTGACGAAGGCTTGACTACGATTTCTGGCCGTCGAGCCAGGCATCGCGCCGCGCGCGCGCCGAGGCGAACATCGTTTCCAGTCCGGCGCTGTCCCCCGCCGCCAGCAGCACGCGGGTCCGCAGCAACTCGGCCATGTAGGCGTCGAGTTCGCCCAGTAGGGCCGCGCGATTCGCCAGGCAGATGTCGCGCCACATTTCCGGATGGCTGCTGGCAATGCGCGTGAAGTCGCGAAAACCGCCGGCGGCGAAGCCGAACAACTGGTCGGAATTCGGGCGCACGGCAAGGTCATGCACCAGCGCAAACGCCAGCAGGTGCGGCAGATGGCTGACCGCCGCGAACACGCGATCATGTTCCTCCGGCGCAAGCTCCGATACGCGGGCGCCGCAGGCTTCCCAGGCTGCGCGGATGCGCGCGACATCGGTCGGCAGGTTCTCCGGCAGCGGCGTCAGCACGACCCGCCGCCCCTGATAAAGGTCGCCGCGTGCCGCCGAAACGCCGCTCTTTTCGGCGCCGGCAATGGGATGGCCCGGCACAAACTGACCAATCTTGGCGCCAAACGCAGCGCGGGCCGCGGCCACCACATCGGCTTTGGTGCTGCCGCCATCGGTAATCAGCGTGCCCGGCTCCAGACTGGGCGCCAGCGCCGCCATCACCGATGCCATCTGGCCCACGGGCATGCCCAGCAACACCAGATCCGCCCCGCGCATGGCGTCCGCCCCGTCGACCGCGATGCGGTCGATGATGCCCCGCCGCAGCGCTTCTTCCAGCGGCGCGCGGGTGCGGCCGAGACCGACCACTTCTCCGGCCGCAGCCGCCGATTTGATGGCGAGCGCAAACGAGCCGCCGATCAGCCCGACACCGCAGATGACGACCTTCTTGAACATCAACCGTTCAGCGCTTTCACGAGTGCCGCGAGGAAAGCGGCGTTTTCGCGCTCCAGGCCGATGGTGACGCGCAGATGATTCGGCAGTCCGTAGCCGCCGATCGGCCGGACGATGACGCCTTGCCGGAGCAGCTTCTGGTTCACCGTAGCGCCATCGCTGACTTTGAAGGTAAGGAAGTTGCCGTGCGAGGGGATATGCTCGAGGCCGAGTTGCTTGATGCCGGCGACGAGTTGCTCCATGCCTCGGCGATTGAGCTGGTAGCTCTCGGCCAGGAACGCGTGATCGTCGAGGGCGGCAATCGCGGCGGCCAGCGCCAGGTTATTGACGTTGAACGGCTGGCGCACGCGGTTCATCAGATCCGCGACCTCGGGCGAAGCCGCCGCATAGCCAACCCGCAAACCGGCCAGGCCATAGACTTTGGAGAAGGTGCGCGTGACGATCAGGTTGGGGAATTCGCGAATCCAGGCCAGCGTATCGACGCGATCGGCTGGCGCGAGATACTCGGTATAGGCCTCATCCAGCACCACGGCGACTTCCGCGGGCACCTTGGCGAGAAACGCCTTGACCTCGGGATAAGGCAGGAAGTTGCCGGTGGGGTTGTTGGGGTTGGCAATCCAGACGATGCGCGTATCGGGCCGGATGGCCGCCCGCATGGCGTCGAGGTCGTGGCCGTAATGCTTGGCCGGCACGACGATGCATTGAGCGCCGGTGGTCAGGGTCGCCAGCGGGTAAACCGCGAAGGCATGCTGCGCCAGCACCGCCGAACGGCCTGGGGCGAGAAACACGCGCGCCGCCAGGTCGAGTACGTCATTGGAGCCATTGCCCAGAACGATCTGTTCCTGGGCCAAGCCGCTGCGATCGGCCAATGCCTTGATCAGGTCGAACTGATCCGGATAGCGCTCGACGCCGGCGATGGCCTGCTCCACCGCGACGCGAGCCCGCGGACTCATGCCCAGGGGATTCTCGTTGGATGCCAGTTTGACAATGTTTTCCACGGGAATGCCCATCTCCCGGGCAAGCTCGGTGATCGGCTTGCCGGGAAGGTAAGGCGAAATATGGCGGATATAGTCGGGCGCCTGCGCAAACAAATTCATTCGGTATTTTTCCTCATGTGGATACGGTCATCGAGTTCGCCGATGCTGGCCGCGAGACCGTTGCTGGTTTGTTCGTTCTGTATGCGCAGTTCGTCCGCAACCTGCGTCAGCCGATCCAGCACCGCTTGCCGGTCGGCCGCTCCTCCTTGCGCGACCTTGGCCAGTTCGGCTTCGAGAAATTGGCGCAGTTCGGTAAACCGCGAGGCCTCCGCTTCGTCGGCCAGCTTGCGATTGTCCGCCAGTTCCCGGGAATGCCGCCGCAGGTCGAACAGCAGCGAGCCTTGCAGGTAGGTGACGAACAGCAGAAAGGCCACCGACAGGCAAGCCAGCAACGCCAGCATTACCAAGGCGAGCGGCATCGACACGCTGATGAAACCCAGCGACACCTGGCTCGGTGCAAGAAATACCGGCCAATTGAGGACGGCCAGCAAGGCGATGACCGCCAGCACCAGCAGCAATGATAGGAAAGACAATCTCATGGCAAGCTCCTTTGCTTTACGGCGAAAAGCCAATGGCCACCGCGCACCGTCTCACGAAGGCGCGCGTGGATATGAGCCGAGCACCTTGAGGAATCCCACTTCACCGCGCAAATCGTCGAGTGCGCGGGCGACGATCGGATCCTGCCGGTGGCCCTCGATATCGATGAAGAACACGTAAGCCCAGCGCGAACCGCCAAAACCGCGCGCCGGACGCGACTCGAACTTGCTCATCGATACGCCGTGGGCCTTCAACGGCGTCAGCAAGTCATGCACGGCCCCCGGCTTATTCTGCGCCGAACAGACAAAGGACGTCTTGTCCTGGCCGGAGAGACCGGCATCGTGCTTGGCCAGCACCAGGAAGCGCGTGGTGTTGTTGGGGTCGTCCTCGATGTTGGCCGCGAGTATGTTCAGCTCGTAGAGCTGGGCGGCGGCCTCGCCGGCGACGGCGCCCGAGCTTGGATCAGCCGCCGCCAGCCGCGCCGCTTCGGCATTGCTGGCCACGGGCACGCGCGGAATCGCGGGCAGGTGGCGATTCAACCATTCGTGGCATTGCGCCAGCGACTGGGCGTGGGAATACAGCTTGTCGAGGCGATCCACCGCGGCTGACTTTGACATCAGGTTCTGCTGGATGCGCAGCCCGACTTCGCCGCAAATCATCAGCGGCGTCGTCAGGAGCAGGTCCAGGGTTCGGCCGACGGCGCCCTCGGTGGAATTCTCCACCGGCACCACGCCGTAGTCGGCGTTGCCCGACTCGACGGCGCGAAAAACGTCATCGATGGCGACGTGGGACGTGAACGTCGGCGCCGAACCGAAATGCTTCTTGGCAGCGCTTTCGGTGAAAGTGCCGGCCGGTCCGAAATAGGCGATCCGGAGAGGCTGCTCGAGCGCCAGGCAGGCCGACATGATTTCCCGGAAAATCGTCCGCACCGCCCCTTCCGGCAGCGGGCCGGGATTGCGCTCGGCAATGCGCCGGAGCACCTGGGCCTCGCGCTCCGGCCGATAAAGATTGCCCTGCTTGATTTCGCCGATCCGATGGGCAAGCTGCGCCCGCCGCGAAAGCAGGCGCAACACTTCTTCGTCGAGGGTATCGATGCCCTGGCGCAGATCCAGCAGTTCCTGCTGCGCCTTGCCGTCCTCGTTGGCCATCGGCGGCTCCCCGCTCAAGTCCCGACCGGCAAATAGCGCACCGCCAGCACGCCCTCGATCTTGCCGATGGCATCGATCACTTTCTCGGGCACCTTGCTGTCGACGTCGACCAGCGTATAGGCGACGTCGCCCTTGGCCTTGTTCATCATGTTGCTGATGTTGAGCTTGGCCTCGGCCATGGCGGTGGAAATCTGCCCGACCATGTTCGGTACGTTGGCGTTGGCGATGGCGATGCGGTAGCCGGATTCGCGCGGCATGGCGACGTTGGGGAAATTGACCGAATTGACGATGTTGCCGTCCAGCAGGTAGTCGCGAAGCTGATCGGCCACCATCAGGGCGCAGTTCTCTTCCGCCTCGCGCGTCGATGCGCCCAGGTGCGGCAATGCGATGACATGCGGATGGCTGTTCACATGCGCGCTCGGAAAGTCGCAAACATAAGTGGCCAGCTTCTTGGCATCCAGCGCTGCCAGCACCGCCGCCTCGTCGACCACCCCTTCCCGCGAGAAGTTGAGCAGAACCGAGCCGTTCTTCATTTGCTCGATGGCGGCGGCGTTGATCATTTTCCGCGTGGCGTCGACCAAGGGCACGTGCATGGTGATGAAGTTGGAATTCTTCAGAACATCCGACAAGCTATGAGCCTTGCGCACCTGCGACGGCAGGCTCCAGGCGGCATCGACCGTAATCTCCGGATCGTAGCCGACGACATGCATGCCCAGCTTGATGGCTGCGTCGGCGATCAGACAACCGATCTTGCCGAGACCGATGACGCCGAGGGTATGGCCGGCCAATTCATAGCCGGCATAGGTCTTCTTGCCGCCCTCGACCTTCTTTTCCATTTCAGGGTCCTTGGGGTCGAGCGCCGCGACGAATTTCATGGCCCCGCCGATGTTGCGCGCCGCCAGCAGCATGCCGGCCAGCACCAGCTCCTTCACCGCGTTGGCGTTGGCGCCCGGCGCATTGAAGACCGGCACGCCGCGCTTGCTCATCTCCTTGACCGGAATGTTGTTGGTGCCCGAACCGGCGCGGCCGATGGCGAGCACTGATTTCGGGATGTCCATGGCGTGCATGTCGGCCGAGCGGACCAGCACGGCATCCGGCCTGGCCACTTCCTTGCCGTGCTCGAAACGCTCGGCAGGCAGCCGCTTCAGGCCATGGGCCGAAATGTTGTTGAGAATGAGAACCTGGAACTTGTCGGACATGGCTTACCCCTTGCTTGCCGCGAACTCTTTCATGTAATCGACCAGCGCCTTGACGCCTTCGACCGGCATGGCGTTGTAGATCGATGCGCGCATGCCGCCGACCGAACGATGGCCTTTCAGTTGCACCATGCCGCGCGCCTTGGCGCCCTTGAGGAATTCATCGTCGAGCCCCGCATCCTTGAGGGTGAACGGCACGTTCATGCGCGAACGGTCGGCCTTGGCGACCGGGTTGCGGTAGAAATCCGTCGTCTCCAGGTAGTTGTAGAGCAGGCCGGCCTTTTCGATGTTCTTCTGCTCCATGGCGGCCACGCCGCCGTTCTTCTTCAGCCACTGGAACACCAGGCCGGCGATGTAGATGGCGTAGGTGGGCGGCGTGTTGTACATCGACTCGGCGTCGACGTGCGTCTGGTAGTTGAGCATGGCCGGCGGCGTCGGCACCGCCTTGCCGACCAGATCATCGCGGACGATGACGATGGTCAGGCCGGCCGGGCCGATGTTCTTCTGCGCGCCGGCGTAGATCAGCCCGTACCTCGAGACATCGACCGCGCGCGACAGGATGTTGGAGGACATGTCGCAGACCAGCGGCACGTCTCCGGTTTCCGGCACCCAGTTGAATTCCACGCCGCCGATCGTCTCGTTGGCCGTGTAATGGACGTAGGCGGCATCCTTGTTCAGCTTCCAGTCCGCCTGGGCGGGCGCGTAGGTGAAACTCTTGTCCTCGGCGCTGGCGGCGACATTGACGTTGCAGAACGTCTTCGCGGCCTTGATCGCCTTCTTCGCCCATTCGCCGGTGTGCACATAGTCGGCCGAGGCCTTGCCGCGCAACAGGTTGATGGGGATCATCTCGAACTGCAGCGAAGCGCCTCCCTGCAGGAACAGCACCTTGTAGTTCGCCGGAATGCCCATCAATTCCCGCAGGTCGGCCTCCGCGGCCTGGGCGATGGCGATGAACTCCTTGCCGCGATGGCTCATCTCCATCACCGACTGGCCGGAGCCATGCCAATCGACCATCTCCTCGGCAGCCTGCTTCAGGACTTCCTCGGGCAGCGCGGCGGGACCGGCGCTGAAATTGAATACACGTGCCATGATTGTCACTCCTCTTCCGTTTCGATGACCTTGTCGATGCCGGCCAGCTTGGTGCCGTCATCCAGATTGATCAGCGTGACACCCTGCGCGGACCGGCTGGTCTCGCGTACCTGTTCGACCGGCGTACGGATCATGACGCCGCCCGTGGAAATCAGCATCACCTCGTCTTCGGGCTCGACCAGCACCGCGCCGATCACCTTGCCGTTGCGTTCCGATGTGCTGATCGCGATCATGCCCTTGGTGCCACGGCCATGCTTTGTATAGTCAGCGATGGCGGTACGCTTGCCGAAGCCGTTCTCGGTCGCCGTCAGCACCTGGTAGGCCTCGCCTTGCGCCACCAGCATCGAAATCACCGCCTGGTCGTCTTCCAGCATCATGCCGCGCACGCCGCGGGCGTTGCGCCCCATCGGCCGGACATCGCCTTCCTCGAAGCGCACCGCCTTGCCGGCATCGGAGAACAGCATGACGTCGCAGCTGCCGTCGGTGATGGCGACGCCGATCAGGAAGTCCCCGTCGTCGAGCGCCGCGGCGATGATGCCCGCCTTGCGCGGATTGGAGAAATCGGTCAGCGGCGTCTTTTTTACCGTACCCCGCGCGGTCGCCATGAAGACGAAATGGCTTTCGTCGAACTCCTTGACCGGCAGCACGGTGGTGATCTTCTCGTTGTCCTCGAGCGGGAAAAGATTGACGATGGGTTTGCCGCGCGAAATGCGCGTCCCCTCGGGAACCTCGTAAACCTTGAGCCAGTAAACCCGGCCGCGATTCGAGAAGCAGAGAATGTAATCGTGGGTGTTGGCGATGAACAGGTGATCGACGAAATCGTCTTCCTTGACCGCGGCGGCCTGCTTGCCCCGCCCTCCCCTTCGCTGCGTGCGGTAGTCGTCCAGACGCTGGCGCTTGGCATAGCCGCCGTGCGAAAGCGTGACCACCATGTCCTCGCGGGCGATCAGGTCCTCGAGGTTGATGTCGGCCGTCTGCAATACGATTTCCGAGCGGCGCTTGTCGTTGTACTGCTGGCGAACGGCCGTCAGTTCGTCGCCAATGATCCGGGTGATGCGCTCGGGCCTGGCGAGGATATCGAGCAGGTCGGCGATCTGGTCCATCACTTCCTTGTACTCGGCGACGATCTTGTCCTGCTCGAGCCCGGTCAGGCGCTGCAGGCGCAGTTCGAGGATCGCCTGCGCCTGAACGTCCGAGAGAAAGTAGCCGCGGCGCGACAGGCCGAATTCCGGCGCCAGACCCTCGGGGCGCGAAGACTCTGCCGATGCCCGCGCCAGCATTTCCTGAACGAGCGGCGACTGCCAGGCCCGCGCCATCAATTCCCGCTTCGCATCCGCCGGCGTCGGCGCCGCCTTGATCAGGGCGATCACCTCGTCGACGTTGGACAGCGCCACCGCCAAACCTTCGAGGATGTGGCCGCGATCGCGGGCCTTTCTGAGTTCGAATACCGTGCGCCGCGTCACCACCTCGCG
>JAGVUA010000133.1 GCA_019136545.1 Betaproteobacteria bacterium | reverse complement strand
GCTGACTTTCACCCGGTATTGAACAGCTCCCGCCGGCATCGGGTATCCTAGCGCCCGATGCTTGCCTATGTCGTTCGCCGCCTGCTGTACGCCATCCCGATCCTGATCGGCGTCAATCTGATTACGTTTGCGCTGTTCTTCGTCGTCAACAGCCCCGACGACATGGCGCGCATGCAGCTCGGCGTCAAGCGCGTGACGCCCGAGGCCATCGAGAAGTGGAAGGCCGAGCGCGGCTACGACCGGCCGCTGTTCTGGAACGACGATGCCGAGGGGCTGGGCAAGGCGACGCAGACCATTTTCTTCGGCAAGTCGGTGCGCATGTTCGCCTTCGACTTCGGCCGTGCCGACGACGGCCGCGACATCGGTCGCGAAATCGCGACGCGCATGGGGCCCTCGCTGGCGGTGGCGGTGCCGGTATTCGTGCTCGGCCTGTTCGCGGCGATTTCGTTCGCCCTGCTGCTGGTCTATTTCCGCGCCAGCTACCTCGACACGGCGGGCGTCGTGCTCTGCGTGGCCATGATGTCGATCTCGGGCCTGTTCTACATCATCGGCGGCCAATGGCTGGTGTCGAAAGTCTGGCACCTGGTGCCGATCTCGGGCTACGCGGCCGGTCTGGCGTCCGCCAAGTTCCTGATTCTGCCGGTGATCATCGGCATCGTCGGCGGCATCGGCGCCAGCACGCGCTGGTACCGGACGATCTTCCTCGAGGAGATCGGCAAGGACTACGTGCGCACGGCCCGCGCCAAGGGCCTTGCCGAGCGGCTGGTGCTGTTCCGCCACGTGCTGCGCAATGCGCTGATTCCGATCCTGACCGGCGTCGTCGTGGTCATTCCGACGCTGTTCATGGGCAGCCTGCTGATTGAATCCTTCTTCGGGATTCCCGGCCTGGGCAGTTACACCATCGATGCCATCAACGCCCAGGACTTTGCGGTGGTGCGCTCGATGGTCTTTATCGGTTCGCTGCTGTACATCGTTGGCCTGCTGCTGACCGACATCTCCTACACCTTGGTCGATCCGAGGATACGCTTCCAATGAAGCCGGTCATCCTCTGGTCGGACGCCTTGTTCTTCCTGCTCATCGCGGTGATGATCGCCGGCGCCTGGTGGGGCCGCCGCCAGGCGCACCTGCGCGCCGGCTGGGCGCGCGTTTTCGCCACCCGGCGGTCGAAGATTGCGGTGGCGGTGCTGGCGGTCTTTCTGGCCATCGGCCTGGTCGATTCGCTGCACTATCGGCGGCAGTTGCCGCCGGAGCCGGGCAAGCCGCCGGCCTATGCGGTGGAAGTGCTGTCGGCGCTCGATGCCCTGCTGATGCCGCTCAAGACCAACACCGAGAAGACCTACTCGGAGCCCCTGGCCACCCACTTGTTCGCCAAGGAAACCCTGGAGGACGGCGAGCGCGCTTTCCCGCCACTGAAGTATCCCGGCAGCCACCTCTTCGGCACCGACAAGGTCGGCCAGGACGTGCTCTACCTGACGCTGAAGAGCATTCGCACCGGCCTGCTGATCGGCACGCTGACCACGCTGATCATGCTGCCGGCGGCAGTGCTGCTCGGCATCGTCGCCGGCTACGTCGGCGGCTGGGTGGATGACGTGATCCAGTATCTCTACACCACGCTCAACTCGATTCCCGGCGTGCTGCTGATCGCCGCCGCCGTGCTGATGATGCAGGTGGTGATCGACACGCATCCGGACTGGTTCGCGACGGCAGCGGAGCGCGCCGACGCACGCCTGCTGGCGCTGTGCGCCATCCTCGGCATCACCAGCTGGACGGGGCTGTGCCGGCTGCTGCGCGGTGAAACCCTCAAACTGCGCGAAATGGAATACGTGCAGGCGGCGCGCGCTTTCGGCGTCGGGCCGCTGGCGATCATGCTGCGGCACATCCTGCCCAACCTGATGCACATCGTCCTGATCGCCCTGGTCATGGACTTCTCGGGCCTGGTGCTGGCGGAAGCCGTGTTGTCCTACGTCGGCATCGGCGTCGATCCCAACACCATCAGCTTTGGCACCATGATCAACGCCGCGCGCCTCGAGCTGGCGCGCGAGCCCATGGTCTGGTGGTCGCTGGCGGCGGCCTTCACCTTCATGTTCGTGCTGGTGCTGGCGGCCAACCTGTTTGCCGACGCGGTGCGCGACGCGTTCGATCCGAGGGCGGCATGAGCGCATTGCTCGAGGTGCGCGATCTCGCCGTCGCCATCGGCAACCGCGCCGTGGTCGACGGCGTTTCCTTCGATCTCGCCGCCGGCGAAACTTTTGCGCTTCTTGGAGAATCCGGCTGCGGAAAATCGCTGACGGCGCTGGCGCTGATGCGGTTGCTGCCTATGGTGGCTAAAATTACGCATGGCCATGTGGATTTCGATGGACAGGCACTTTTTTCGTTGCCGGAATCGAGAATGCGTATGCTGCGCGGCGGCGGCATGGCCACGATTTTCCAGGAACCGGCGACCAGCCTGAATCCGGTGATGACCATCGGCGACCAGATCGGCGAGGTGTTGAACCTGCATGGCGCGCGTTCCGGCGCCGGCGGAGCGGTCGAGTTGCTCGAGGCGGTCGGCATTCCCGATCCCGAGCGCCGTGCCGGCGAGTTTCCCTTCCAGCTTTCCGGCGGCATGAAACAGCGCGCCATGATCGCCATGGCGCTGGCCGGCGAACCCAAGCTGCTGATCGCCGATGAGCCGACCACGGCGCTCGACGTCACCATTCAGGCCCAGGTGCTCGATTTGCTCAAGGACTTGCAGCGGCGTCGCGGCATGGCGCTGCTGTTGATCACCCACGACCTCGGCGTCGCCGCGCGCATGGCCGACCGGGTCGGCGTCATGCATGCGGGGCAGCTGGTCGAGGTATCCGACACGAAAAAGTTCTTTCGCGGGCCCGCGCATCCCTATTCGCAGCGGCTGTTCGCCTCGCTGCCGGAAAATCTCCCCAGGCCGCCGGACATCGGCGGGGCGGCAGGGGAGCTCCTCGCGGTCGAGGATCTGGCGGTGCACTTCCCGATCCGGCGCGGCCTGCTTCGGCGCACGGTCGGCCATGTCCGGGCGGTTGATGGCGTCTCGCTGAAAGTCAGCCGTGGCAGGACGCTGGCGATCGTTGGAGAATCCGGTTGCGGAAAAACCACTGCCGGCAAGGCCATCCTCCAGCTCATAACGCCGACGGCCGGTCGGGTCCGCTTGGATGGTCGCGACCTGGTCGCGCTGGCGCCGCGCGACGTGCAGATGGTGTTTCAGGATCCTTTCGGGTCGCTCAACCCGCGCCTGCGCGTCGGCGACATCATCGCCGAGGGCATGCGGGCGCTCGGCGTGCCGGCCGATGCCGGCGCGATCGGCGATCTGCTCGCGCAGGTCGGCCTGGAGGCGGGCATGGCCAGCCGCTATCCGCACGAGTTTTCCGGCGGCCAGCGCCAGCGCATCGCCATCGCCCGCGCGCTGGCCGTCAATCCGCGCCTGGTGATTTGCGACGAGCCGACCAGTGCGCTCGACGTCTCGGTGCAGGCGCAGATCATCGCGCTGCTCCGGGATCTGCAGGCGCGCCGAGGGCTGGCTTATCTGTTCATCACGCACAATATTTCGGTGGTCGATTACCTGGCCCACGACGTCGCGGTGATGTATCTCGGCCGTATCGTCGAGCAGGGCAGCGTCGACGAAGTGCTGCGCGGTGCGCGGCATCCCTACACCCAGGCGCTGCTGGCGGCGGTGCCGAGGATCGACGGCAGCAGCGGCGAGCGGCTGCTGGTTCCTGGCGACCCGCCGTCGCCGGCAAGGCCGCCGCCGGGCTGTCATTTCCATCCGCGCTGCCCGAAAGCGATGGAGCGCTGTCGCGCCGTCTATCCCGGCGTTTCGACCCTGGCTGGGACCCATCGGTTGCGCTGCCATCTGTATAGTTGACTTGTTAACGGCTGCTGCCCGGTTCGACCGGTTTCTTCGCGCGCGATGCTTTCGTCCAACACGCCTCGATGTCCCAATTGCGACGGTGTCCATTTCGGCAGGTCGCAATGGCGGTCGCATGACGAAAAGCACCGCCATCCCGGCCGGCGCCCGGTCCGCTGCGCCGACTGCGGCCATCGTTTTCTTGCCGAGGTGGCGCCCCGCGGCGCCAATACGGGCCGTACCGCCTTGATCGTCGGCGGTGCGGTGGCGGCGTTGGCGGCAACGGTCGGGATCGGGGTCTGGTTGGCGCCAGGCCGGGGTTCGGATGTCATCGAGCCGCCGCCCGCGGCGGTGTCGACGTCGTTCACGCCGGCGGCCATGAAGGCGGCCGAGGAGGGCGACGTCGAGGCCCAGTTCATGGTCGGCAGCGCCTTGCTGGCCGATGCCGAAACCAATCTCGCCTACTCGACCAAGGCGCTCGGCTTTCTCCAGCAGGCGGCCGAGCGCGGCCACGGCCGGGCCATGTTGCGGCTGGGCATCATCTACAAGAAAGGCATCGATGCGCCGCAGAACTACGGCCTGGCGGCAAAATGGATCGAGAAGGCCGCGTTGCTGGGCGAGCCGCAGGGCATGCTCGAACTGGGACGGCTGTATCGCGAGGGGGTCGGCATGCCCCAGGATCTGATCAAGGCTTATGTCTGGCTCAATCGCGCGGCGGCCGCGCGCGACCAGGAAGCGCCGCACGAGCGGCGCGAGGTCGCCCGCCTGCTGACCCAGACCGAATTGCGCCACGCGCAGGATGCCACGCTGAACACCGATGCGCTGGCCAGCGATGTCGCGCCACTTGCCGGGCTGCCCACCGACCCGTCAAGCAAGGGCCGCTAGCGCGGCTTGCCTTTTACCGGCTTGCGCGTCGATGCTTCCGGTTTCGTTTTCGGCTTGCTCTTGACCGCCTTGGCGGATTGTCCGGTCTTGGCCTTGACCTTGACCGGCTCGACGGATTTTCCGGACTTGCCCTTGGCGGACTTGACGGACTGTCCGGGCTTGGCCTTGGCCGGTTCGACGGGAAGCTTGGGCAGGTGCGCGGCCAGTTGTTCCGGCAACTGGGCGCCCGGTCCCGGCACCAGCAGGTTCAGGCCCGCATGCATCTTGGACTTGGCGCCAATGCCGTTCAACTGCTTCAGGTAGGCAAGACCGAGGCCGTAGCGCGCGGCAACGCGCTCGAGCTTCTCGCCCTTGGCCAGGACGTGCGTGCGCCAGTTGGCCAGCGGCTTGGCCTGAGCCTCGTGGCGCGCCAGGTTTTTGAGGAAGGGCTCGACCTTGTCGGCGGGCACGACCAGCTGAGTGTCCTGGTTGCCCTTGATCAAGGGCCGGTGGTAGGCCGGATTGAGGGCGATGAATTCCTCCACCGGCATTTCCGCCAGTCTGGCCGCCAGCGCCACGTCCATGTCGCCGGGCAGCGCCACCGTGCCGAAATACGGGCGGTTGGGTACCTCGTCGAGCCGAAAGCCGAACAGATCCGGCTGCGCGATGATGTTCTTCAACGCCTGCAATTTCGGCACGTAATACCGGGTTTCGCTCGGCAGGGTCAGGTTGGCGTAATCGGTCGGGAGGCCAAGGGCGCGGTTTTTGGCGATGGCGCGCGCCACGGCGCCTTCCCCCCAGTTGTAGGAGGCCAGCGCCAGGTGCCAGTCGCCGTGCATTTCATAGATGTTGTGCAGGTAGTCGAGCGCCGCCGACGTGGATGCGATGACATCGCGCCGCTCGTCGCGCCACCAGTTTTGCTCGAGCGCGTAGTTCTTGCCGGTGGAGGGAATGAACTGCCACATGCCGAGCGCCTGGGCCGGCGACGCCGCCATCGGGTTGAAGGAGCTTTCCACCATCGGCAGCAGGGCCAGTTCGGTCGGCATGCCGCGCCGTTCGAGTTCGTCGACGATGTGATGCAGGTATTTCCGGCCGCGCGCCAGCATTCGTTGCAGCATGTCGGGGCGGTTGAGGTACCAGGCCTGGCGATCGGCCACCAGCGGACTCTCGAGGTCGGGCATGCCGAAGCCGTTGCGGATGCGCTGCCAAAGATTGTCGGGGACGGTCGTGAGGTCGATGGTGGGGGGCGGCGGCGTGCCGCCCGGGATGACCTGGGGGGCGGCGTCGACCGAGGCCGGCGGCGGGCTGGCGGTGACGGCCTCTCGGGGCTCGGCGTTGGCTGGCGACGCCAAGCCCAACACCATGGTCAGCGCGACGAGCGGTAGGAAGCGACACGACATGACGCGATTCTACCGGGTTGGCCAGGCCGTCAACGGTCGTCGGGCCGGAACGGTCGCCGGGTCAGAAATGATCCCGCCATTCGCGCAGGGTGGCGAATACTTCGAGTTCGTCGACGGCGGCTCGCCCCAGCCGTCGCGCCGCGGCCGCGGCGACGCCGGGCTCGCGGCAGCGCAGGAAGGGGCTGGTGGCCCATTCGTCGGCCAGCGTGAACGGCACGGTAGGCATTCGGGCGGCCAGGCGCGCTTGGACCGCCTCCGCGCGAGCGTCGATGGCCGGATTGGCCGGCTCCACCGCTTTGGCGAATCGGATGCCGGATTCGGTATATTCGTGCGCCGAGTAGATCAAAGTCAGGGGCGGCAGGGCGCCGATCCTGGCCAGCGCGGCGTGCAACTGCGCCGCCGTGCCCTCGAAAAGGCGGCCGCAGCCGCAACCGAACAGCGTGTCGCCACAGAACAGCGACCCTGGGCGATAATAGCCGAGGTGTCCACGCGTATGGCCGGCGAAGTCGAGCACGTCGAATTCGACGGCCAGTTCGGGCAATTCGACGCGGTCGCCGCCGCGCAGCGGATGCGTGGTGCCGGCGATGGTTTCGACGGCCGGTGCAAATACCGGTATCGGATGACGGGCGGTCAGTTCGGCGATGCCGCCCGTGTGGTCGCGGTGATGATGGGTGACCATGATCGCGGCCAGCCGCTCGCCGGATTCGGCGAGGTGGCGGAGCACCGGCGCGGCATCGCCCGGGTCGACCACGGCCAGCGCCCGATCGCGGCGGATGCACCAGATGTAGTTGTCCTCGAAAGCGGGCAACGGAAAGATATCCAGGGGCTTCATAGGGAAGCATTGTAAATGTCGGCGCAAGGATTCTCCGATTGGCTGGAAACGCCCCAGGGGCGCTACGTGCTCGACTGGGAGCAGGCGAAGCACGACCAGTTGGTCGTCGACATCTTCGGCTTCAACGCCGTGCAGATCGGCTGGCCGGGCCTGGACTATCTGCGCGCCAATCGCATGCCGTTCCGCTTTCGCTGCGACGACGGCGACCGGCCGGTCCAGACGCGGGCCGACCTGCATCATTTGCCCTTCGCCGGCAACAGCCTCGATCTCGTCGTGCTGCCGCACATCCTCGAGTTCGATGCCAACCCGCACCAGATTCTGCGCGAAGTCGAGCGCGTGCTGGTGCCCGAGGGCAGTGTGGTCGTCACCGGCTTCAATCCGTACAGCCTGTGGGGCGCGCGCCGCAGCCTGGCGAGGCGCGCCCAGTTGCCGCCGTTCGCCGGCCGCTACATCAGCGTGGCGCGGCTCAAGGACTGGTTCGCGCTGCTGGGGCTCGAACCGCATGCCGGCGCCTTCGGCTGCTACGCGCCCGCCGTGACGGAGGAAAAATGGCTGGCGCGTTTTCGCTTTCTCGATGCCGCCGGCGACCGCTGGTGGCCGATCGGCGGCGCCGTCTATGTCATCCAGGCGATCAAGCGCCAGCACGGCATGCGCATGATCCTGCCGGCCTGGCGCGAACGCAAGGCGCGCGCCAAGGCGCTGGCGCCGGTGGCGCAGCGGACGGATCACCAATGAGCGGCGAGCCCGAAGTCGTCGACATCTATACCGACGGCGCCTGCAGCGGCAATCCCGGCCCCGGCGGCTGGGGCGCCATTTTGCGCTGGAACGGCCAGGAACGAGAGATGTTCGGCTACGCGCCGGACACCACCAACAACCGCATGGAGATGACGGCGGTGATCGAGGCCTTGCGCTCCTTGAAGCGGCCGGTGCCGACGCGGGTGCACACGGACTCGCAGTATGTGCAGAAGGGCATGATCGAGTGGATTCACGGCTGGAAGCGGCGCGGCTGGAAGACTGCCGGCAAGGAGCCGGTGAAGAACGAGGATCTCTGGCGAACGCTGGACCGCCTGGCGGCGGGCCATGAGATCGAGTGGCTCTGGGTGCGCGGCCACGCCGGGCATCCCGAGAACGAGCGCGCCGACGCCCTGGCCCGGCGCGGCATCGAACTGAAACGGGGGAGCTGAAGTGAGGCAGATTGTCCTGGATACCGAGACGACGGGCTTATATGCCAAGAACGGCGATCGCGTGGTCGAAATCGGCTGCGTCGAACTGGTCGACCGCAAGCCTACGGGACGGCGTCTGCATCGCTACCTCAATCCCGAGCGCGAGGTGCCGATCGAGGCGCAGCGCATTCACGGCTTGACGGATGAATTCCTCGCCGACAAGCCGAAGTTCTGCGATATCGCGGCCGAGCTGGCCGATTTCATTCGCGACGCCGAGCTGGTGATCCACAACGCCGCCTTCGACATGGAGTTCCTCAATGCCGAGTTTGGCCGTGCCGACATGGAGAGCGCCGGCCGGCTCTGCGCGAACGTGGTGGATACGCTGAAGATGGCGCGCGACATGCGCCCCGGCAAGCGCAATTCCCTCGATGCCCTGTGTGGCGAATACGGCGTCGACAACTCCAACCGCCAGTTCCACGGCGCCTTGCTCGATGCGCAGTTGCTGGCCGAGGTCTACCTGGCCATGACCCGAGGCCAGGAAAGCCTGGCCATGGACCTCGACGAGCCGGCTCGGGAAGTCGTTCAGTTCGTGGCCGGCAGCCGTCCCGTGCTGCGCGTCATCCGTGCCCAGGCCGATGAACTGGTCGAGCACGCGCGGGTGCTCGAGGAAATCGACAAGGTAAGCAAGGGCCAGTGCCTGTGGCGGGCCCAGGCGGCTAACGGCTCGGCGCCGAACTGAACTCGCGTCGCGCGGCATCGAGCATGGCGACCAGGAGCCACAGCGCGCCGAGGACGCCCAGCACCAGGCCGAACTCGGTGCCCGTCGCGGCGAGCAGGCCGCCGGCCAACAGCAGGACGGCGCGGGTGCGGGCCAGCGCGGCGAGCCGCCAGCGCTGACTTTTCTGCCAGGCGGCCTGCACGCCCGGGCGCAGCCACACCGGCAACAATTGCGTCACGGCGCCGCTGACCAGCGGCAACAGGAAGCCGATCAGGAAGACCGGCAGGGCGTCGCGCGCGTTGCCGATGCCGGCGCCATGCAACAGGCCGTGGCCGAGCACGAGCATCAAGCCGCCCATCGCCGCCAGGAGCAGCGGTGCGGCCTGACGCGGCTGCCACAGGCGCGGACCGAAGGCGCGCATCGTGTCGACCAGCAATCGCCCGAGCGGCCAGGCATACACGATCGCGCCCAGGGCGGCCAGCGGCCACCCGCCGCTCGCGCCGACCGCTATCGCCAGCGTCCCGGCGACGCTCCAGGGCAGGTCGCGCGCCAGCCGGCGCGGCGCGGCCGGGTCGGGCTGGCCGAGCACGGTCGGCAGCAGGACCTGCAAGGTGCCGATGGCGGTGAGGCCGATGAAGCCCAGCGTATTGATGTGCAGATGAAACGCGCGCAAGGGCCCGGCGTACGCCGGCAGGATGGCCGAGAGACCGACGGCGGCCAAGCCGGCGGCCAGGCAGGCAAGCGCGGCGGCGTACCAGCGCAGGCAGGCATGCGGCCGCCCCAGGCAGGTGCGCCAGCGCCGGCCGATCCAATAGCAGAACGCCAGGGTCGCGCCCATGCCGAGCCAGGGCGCGAGATGGCGGAGCGTCGCGACGCCCTGCACGAACCAGGTGACGATGCCGAGCGCTGCCAGCAATGCGACCAGCGGGATGGCGGCCAATGAGCGCGGCGCTTCCGGCGTGCGCGTGAGCACCGGCGTGAAGTAGGTCATGGCCGCGAAAATCATGGGCATGGCGCCCACCGCGAACACGGCGTGCCAGAGCGCGGTTTGCGGCCAATGCTGCCACAGCGCGCCGCCGGCCAGCGCCAGCACGCTGCCGACGGCCGTCAGGGCGGCGAGCAAGGCCGGCGAATGATGGGGTTTGAGCTTGGGTGACATGGCGCCATGATGCCTGAAAATGGCGGTCGGGATTTGAGGGGGCAATGCCTTTCCGGTATCATGCAAATTTCCCGCAGCCGTAGTTTCATGACCAAATACGTTTTCGTCACGGGTGGTGTCGTGTCCAGTCTGGGCAAAGGCATCGCCGCCGCGTCGCTGGGGGCGATTCTCGAATCCCGCGGCATCAAGGTCACCCATCTCAAGCTGGACCCCTACATCAACGTCGACCCCGGCACCATGTCGCCGTTCCAGCACGGCGAAGTGTTCGTCACCGAGGACGGCGCCGAGACCGACCTAGATCTCGGCAACTACGTGCGCTTCAACAGCGCCAAGATGGTCAAGCGCAACAATTTCACCACCGGCCAGATCTACGAGTCGGTGATCAAGAAGGAGCGGCGCGGCGAGTACCTCGGCAAGACGGTGCAGGTGATTCCGCACATCACCGACGAGATCAAGCTCAACGTCAAGCGCGGTGCCGAGGACGCCGACGTGGCGATCGTCGAGGTCGGCGGCACGGTGGGCGACATCGAGTCGCTGCCCTTCCTGGAAGCGATCCGGCAAATGGGCATCGAGGAGGGCCGCAACAACACCTGCTACATGCACCTGACGCTGCTGCCGTGGATTCCCACCGCCGGCGAACTGAAGACCAAGCCCACTCAGCATTCGGTCAAGGAGCTGCGCGAGATCGGCATCCAGCCGGACATCCTGCTCTGCCGCGCCGACCGCGCCATCCCCGACGACGAGCGGCGCAAGATCGCGCTGTTCACCAACGTGCAGCCGGAAGCGGTCATCGCCTGCCTCGATGCCGACAGCATCTACAAGATTCCCGCCATGCTGCACGACCAGATGCTCGACGAGATCGTCTGCCACAAGCTCGGCATCCTGGCCAAGGCGGCCAACTTGTCGGTATGGAAAGGCCTGGTCGATTCGCTGGAACATCCCGAGCAGGAAGTCGACATCGCCTTCGTCGGCAAGTACGTCGATCTCACCGAATCGTACAAGTCGCTGACCGAGGCATTGGTGCATGCCGGCATGCACACCCGCAGCAAGGTCAAGATTCACTACCTCGACTCGGAAGAGATCGAGCGCAACGGCACCGATTCGCTGGACAAGATGGACGCCATCCTGGTGCCGGGGGGCTTCGGCAAGCGCGGCACCGAAGGCAAGATCGCGGCGATCCGCCATGCCCGCGAACACAAGGTTCCGTACCTGGGCATCTGCCTCGGGATGCAGCTGGCCACCATCGAGTTCGCGCGGCACATGGCCGGCCTCGAAGGCGCGAACAGCACCGAGTTCGATGCCGACACGCCGCATCCCGTGGTTGCGCTGATTACCGAGTGGGCCGACCGCGAAGGCTGCGTCGAGAAGCGCAGCGCCGAGTCCGACCTCGGCGGCACGATGCGTCTCGGCGCGCAGCGATGCCCCATCAAGGAGGGCACGCTGGCGGCGGGCATCTACGGCAAGGAAGTCAATGAGCGCCACCGCCACCGGTACGAGGTCAACAATGCCTACGTGCCCAGGCTCGAAGCGGCTGGCCTCGTCATCAGCGCGCGCACGCCGTCCGAAAACCTGCCCGAGATGATGGAACTGTCGCAATCCATGCATCCGTGGTTCGTCGGCGTGCAGTTCCACCCCGAATTCACCTCCAATCCGCGCACCGGCCATCCGCTGTTCAGCGCCTTCGTAAAGTCAGCCCTGGCGAGACGCCAAGGCAAGCCGGCATGAAGCTCTGCGGCTTCGAGGCCGGCCTCGACCGGCCCGTCTTCCTGATCGCCGGCCCCTGCGTCGCCGAGTCGCAACAGCTGTGCCTCGACATCGCCGGCCGCATGAAGGAAGTCTGCGCGGAACTCGGCATGCCCTACATCTTCAAGGCGTCCTACGACAAGGCCAATCGCAGTTCGAGCCGGTCGTTCCGCGGCCTCGGCATCGACGCAGGCCTGGCCATCCTCGCCGAGGTGAAGCGGCAGATCGGCGTGCCGGTGCTGACCGACGTGCATGCCGAGGACGAGGTGGCAGAGGTCGTCGCCGTGGTCGACGTGCTGCAGACGCCGGCCTTTCTCTGCCGGCAGACGGATTTCATCCAGGCCGTGGCCGCCGCCGGCAAGCCGGTGAATATCAAGAAGGGCCAGTTTCTGGCACCGGGCGACATGAAGCAGGTGGTCGCCAAGGCCAAGGAAGCGAATGGCGGCGCGGATACGGTCATGGTCTGCGAGCGCGGCGTCTCGTTCGGCTACAACAATCTGGTGTCCGACATGCGCTCGCTGGCGATCATGCGGGAAACGAACTGTCCCGTGGTTTTCGACGCCACCCATTCGGTGCAGCTGCCGGGCGGGCAGGGTACCTCCTCGGGTGGTCAGCGCGAATTCGTGCCGGTGCTGGCGCGCGCCGCCGTAGCCGTGGGCGTTGCCGGCCTGTTCATGGAAACGCATCCCGATCCCGCCCATGCGCTGTCGGATGGGCCGAATTCCTGGCCGCTGGCCAGGATGCCGGAATTGCTGGAAACGCTGAAGGAACTGGATGCCGCGACCAAGCGTCGCGGCTGCTGAATTTTTATTGCCAATAACGGAGTGGAACCATCATGAGTGCCATCGTCGATGTCGTCGCCCGCGAGATTCTCGATTCCCGCGGCAACCCCACTGTCGAAGCCGACGTTTTGCTCGAATCGGGCGTCATGGGCCGTGCCGCCGTGCCTTCGGGCGCGTCTACCGGCTCGCGCGAGGCCATCGAGCTGCGCGATGGCGACAAGGACCGCTATCTCGGCAAGGGCGTGCTGCGCGCCGTCGAGAACGTCAATACCGAGATTTCGGAGGCCATCATCGGCCTCGATGCCGAGGAGCAGACCTTCATCGACAACAGCCTGATCGAACTGGACGGCACCGACAACAAGTCGCGCCTGGGCGCCAACGCCATCCTCGCCGTGTCGATGGCGACGGCCAAGGCGGCGGCCGAAGAGGCCGGATTGCCGCTCTACCGCTACTTCGGCGGGTCGGGACCGATGCAGATGCCGGTGCCGATGATGAACGTCATCAACGGCGGCGCCCACGCCAACAACAACCTCGACATCCAGGAGTTCATGATCCTGCCGGTCGGTGCGCAATCGTTCCGGGAAGCGCTGCGCTGCGGCGCCGAGGTGTTCCACAATCTCAAGAAGCTCGTCGACAAGAAGGGCTACCCGACCACGGTCGGCGACGAGGGCGGCTTTGCGCCCAACGTCTCGGGCAACGATGAAGCCATCGAGCTGATCCTCAAGGCCGTCGAGGCCGCCGGTTACACGCCCGGCCAGGATGTCGTGCTCGGCCTCGATTGCGCCAGTTCCGAGTTCTACAAGAACGGCAAGTACGTTCTCGCCTCGGAAAAGATGGAACTCAGCTCCGCCGCCTTCGCCGACTATCTGGCGACGCTGGCCGGCAAGTATCCGATCATCAGTATCGAGGACGGCATGGCCGAAGGCGACTGGGACGGCTGGAAGCTGCTCACCGACAAGCTGGGCAAAAGCGTGCAGATCGTCGGCGACGACCTGTTCGTCACCAATCCGAAAATCCTGCGCGAAGGCATCCAGAAGGGCATCGCCAACGCCATCCTCATCAAGATCAATCAGATCGGCACCTTGACGGAAACCTTTGCGGCGGTGGAGATGGCCAAGCGCGCCGGCTATACCAACGTCATCTCGCACCGCTCGGGCGAAACCGAGGATTCGACCATCGCCGACATCGCCGTCGGCCTCAACGCCGGCCAGATCAAGACCGGCTCGCTGTCCCGCTCCGACCGCATCGCCAAGTACAACCAGCTGCTGCGCATCGAGGAGGATCTGGGCGATGCCGTCAGCTATCCCGGCGTGTCGACGTTCTACAACCTGAGGAAGTGACAAGCCATGGCTGCCCGCGCGCGCAGTAGCGGCTTGCTGCCCGCCATGGGGTGGCGCTGTCCTCGGGGCGGCCCGGCAGGCGGCTGATGCCCATGCGCTGGCCGATGTGGGTATTGGTGGCACTGATCGTGTTGCTCCAGTACCCGCTTTGGCTGGGCAAGGGCGGCTGGTTGCGCGTCTGGGATCTCGATCGCCAGGTGGGCGCCCAGCGGGAGGTCAATCAAAAGCTGGAAATGCGCAATGCCGGTCTCGATGCCGAAGTGCGCGACCTCAAGACCGGCTTCGACGCCATTGAGGAGCGCGCACGCTTCGAGCTGGGACTCGTCAAGGAAGGCGAAGTCTTCGTCCAGGTGCCGCAGCGGCAGCCTTGATGCCGCGCCGCGCGGTAGGCATCGCGCTCAGTCGATCGGATGAAGCTTGCGCTGGCAGTCCTGCCAGGCCGCCACGTAATTGCTGGCATTGGTGTGCAGATCGGCGATGTCTTCGGCGCTGAGCTGCCGGATGATCCGCCCCGGCGAACCGATGACCAGGGACCGGTCGGGGATCACCTTGCCTTCGGGAATCAGGCTACCGGCGCCGATCAGGCATTCGCGGCCGATCACGCAATTGTTCAGCAGGATGGCGCCCATGCCGATGAGGCTGTAATCGCCGATGGTGCAGCCGTGCAGCATCGCCATGTGGCCGATCGTGACACCGGCGCCGATCGTCAAGGGCACGCCCTCGTCCGTGTGCAGTACCGACCCATCCTGGATATTCGTGTCGTCGCCGATGGTGATCGGATCATTGTCGCCGCGCACCGTGACATTCCACCAGATGCTGGCATTGCGGCCGAGGCTGACGTCGCCTACCACGACGGCATTCGGGGCGATCCAGACCGGATCGGCAAAACGTGGCTTTTTATCGCCGAAAGTGAAGATGGGCATGGCGTGCGTCTATGAAAACTGGAGATGGCGCTATTATGACCGGAATGGACGAATCGCTAGTCGATTGAAGTATTCAGGCGATGGCTCGGAGGAATTCCTGCCGCCGTTGCTCCGACGTCGCGAATTCGCCGCTGAAGGCCTGCGTGACGACACGCTCGTCGCCACGCCGGTCCTCGCCGAGCAGCAGGCAGAGCTGCTCGGCCTGAATCACGCAGGCGCCGCCGCGTGCCTTGCCCAGGCTGATCAAGGCGTCGGCGACGTCGCGGGTCATCCACTCCTGATAGGTGAAACGATGGCCGATGGCATCGACCAGCCGGGCAATGCGGCCGAAACCGTGAAGCCGGCCGCCCGGCAGGTAGCCGACGTGGGCGACGCCGCGAAACGGCACCAGATGGTGCGGACAGACGCCGTGGATGGCGATGCCGCGTATGACCACCATGTCCTGACGCTCATCGTCGAAGCCTTCGCCCAGGGCGGCCGCCGGGTCGATGTCATAGCCGCCGAGCAGTCTTTTCTGCCAGAGTTCGCGCACGCGCTGGCCCGTCTTGCCGGTATGCACCGTGTCGCCGGCGATGCCGCAGGCTTTCAGCAGGTCGCCGATGGCGCGCTCGAAGGCCGCGCCGTCGAAGCTTCCCGCGCGGGGGATGCCGTAGGGTGGCGCCGGGCCGCGTTGGGCATGATCATCCATGGAGCTTCCTGAGTGACGGACCGAATTCATGATACTCAATCCAGCGCCAGAACGCCTCGCTTGAGGCCGGCGTCTTCCGGGTGGGCGGAGAGCACGAAACCGAGCGTGGTGACGAAGCGGATCATCCGCGTATTTTCCGACAGGAAATCGCCGTTCATGTACTTGATGCCGCGCGCGCGCGCCGCCTCGATCAATACGCCCATCAGCTTGCGTGCGACGCCTTTGCCCTGCCATTCGTCGGCAGCGACGATGGCGAACTCGCAGGATTCGCCGTCGGGGTTGGTGGCATAGCGGGCGACGCCGATTTCCTTGTCCCGGCCGTCTTCCTCGATCAGGGCGATGAATGCCATCTCGCGGTCGTAGTCGATCTGCGTCAGCCGGATCAACTGCGCCCGCGACAGTTCGCGGATGGTGTTCATGAAGCGGAAATACTTGGTTTCCGACGACAGGTTCTTGACGAACTCCTGCTCGAGGTCGCCATCCTCCGGCTTGATCGGGCGAATGGTGACCGTCTGGCCGTCCTTGGTCTGGTATTTCACCGTCAGTTGCGACGGATAGGGGTGGATGGCCATGTGGTCGTAGCGGCCCGCCGTGAGCGGCAGGTGCTCGATCGAGATGCTGGCATCGACCGCTACCGCGCCGTGCTCGTCGACGATCAGCGGGTTGATGTCGAGCTGGGCGATCCAGGGCAGTTCGCAGACCATTTCGGACACGCGCAGCAGCACCGCTTCGAGCGCGTCCATGTTCACCGGCGGCATGTTGCGGAAGGCACCGAGTTTGGCCGAAGTGTGCGTTGACGCCAGCATGTCGGCGACCAGGAAGCTGTTGAGCGGCGGCAGCGCGACGGCCCGGTCCTTGCCGGTGGACTCGACGCCGGAGCCGCCCGGGCCCATCAGGATGGTCGGGCCGAAAATCTGGTCGCGCATCATGCCGACCATCAACTCGCGGCCGTTGGCCTTCTGGATCATCGGTTCGATGGCGACGCCGTGAATGACGGCGTCGGGCCGGTTCTTGCGCACCTCTTCGACCATTTCCTTGTAGGAATCGCGCACGGCCGCCAGCGAGTTGAGGTTGAGCCGGACGCCGCCGGAATCCGACTTGTGAATGATCTGCGGCGAGTCGATTTTCATGACCACCGGCAGGCCGATTTCCTCCGCCAGCACCATGGCCTCGGAAGGCGAGCGGGCGACCACGGTCTGGGCGATGGGCACGCGAAACGCGGCGAGCAGCGCTTTCGACTCCATCTCGTTCAGCACCTTGCGGCCTTCCTGCAGCGCGGTTTCGATGACCAGCTTGGCGGACTCGAGACGCGGCGGCACGTGGTCGGCGATGGAGGGGGGCGTTTCCATCAGCAGGCGCTGGTTGCGGTAATAGTTCGAGATGTGGGAGAACAGTTCGACCGCCGGCTCCGGGGTGCGGAACGTCGGGATGCCGGCGCCCTTGAAGAGCAGGCGGGCTTCCCGTACCTGCTCTTCGCCCATCCAGCAGGTCACTACCGGCTTGTCGGTGGTGCGGGCGATCTCGATCAGCTTGCGCGCCGCCTGCGTCGGATCGGTCATCGCCTGAGGCGTCAGGATGGCCATGATGCCGTCGACGTTGTCGTCGTCCAGGCAGGTGCGCAGCGCGATTTCATAGCGGGCCGGATCGGCGTCGCCGAGCAGGTCGATCGGATTGCCTTTCGACCAATTGGGCGGCAGCGCGGCGTTGAGGCGAGCCAGCGTTGCCTCGGACAGCTTGGCCAGCGGGATGCCGATGTCGCAGCAATGATCGGCGGCCATGACGCCGGGACCGCCGCCGTTGGTGACGATGGCGAGGCGGTTGCCGCGCGGGCGGAAATGCGAGAACAAGGCGGAGGCGGCGGCGTACATCTGGCCGACCGTGCCCAGCCGCACGACGCCGGCGCGACGCAAGGCGGCATCGAACACGTCGTCGTCGCCCACCGATGCGCCGGAATGCGACCGGGCCGCCCGTTCGCCGCACGGATGCTTGCCGACCTTGATCAGCAGCACCGGCTTGCAGCGCGCGGCGGCGCGCAAGGCGCTCATGAAGCGCCGGGCGTTCTTGATGCCCTCGATGTAGAGGAAGATGTTCTGCGTTTTCGGATCGGCGACCATGTATTCCAATATTTCGCCGAAATCGACATCTCCTTCCGCGCCGAGCGACACGACCGAGGAGAAACCGACCTTGTTGGGCAGCGCCCAATCGAGAATGGCCGTGCACAACGCGCCGGACTGGGAAATCAGGCCGATGGTGCCCGGATTGGCGTTGGCGTGGGCGAACGTCAGGTTGAGTCCGGCCGACGGTCGCATGATGCCCAGGCAGTTGGGGCCCAGCAGGCGGATGTGGTGACGCTTGGCGTTTTCGATGGTGGTGCGCTCGAGGGCGATGCCGCGTCCGCCAACTTCGGAGAAACCGCCGGACACCACGATGGCGGCCTTGGTGCCGGCGCGACCGCAGGCGTCGACGATGTTCGGCACGGTTTCGGCCTTGGTGCAGATCACCGCCAGGTCGAGCCGCTGGGGAATGCTTTCGACGCTGTCGTGGCTCTTGTGGCCGAACACCGTGTCGTGCTTGGGATTGACGAAAAAGACCTTGCCGGGAAAGTTGGTATCGAGAACGTTGCGCGCCAGGGTTTCACCGATCGAGCCGGCGGTTTCGGACGCGCCGATGATGGCGATGGACTGGGGCTCCAGCAGGGGGGTCAGATAGTGACGCTCGTTGTTCATAATGGGGTGCGCTGAAATTTATTGCGCTGCAACAATAATTCGGCCAAATATAGCACTGACGTTCGACTTGCCCAGTTATTACGGCAGAAAATCGGCGAAAATCAAGTGCATGATCGATCCGATGCCACAGTCCGCCAGTTTGCAGTCCACCAGCTTGGCGCCTTCGCCCTGGGTGTGCCGTTTTGCCGAATTGATTCCCGCCGGTGGCGATGTCCTGGATCTCGCCTGCGGGTCCGGACGCCACGCCCGCTACCTGGCGGAACGCGGTTTCCGGGTCGAAGCGGTGGATCGGGATGAAAGTCAGTTGTCGCGGATCGCCGGCCTGCCCGGCATCGACACGCGCGCGGCCGACCTCGAGGGGGGGCCATGGCCCTATTTCGGCCGCCAGTTCGACGGTGTCGTGGTCACCCACTACCTCTGGCGGCCATTGATGCCCTCGCTCATGGCCTGCCTAGCTGAAGGCGGCACGCTGATCTACGAAACCTTCATGCTTGGCAACGAACGGTTCGGCAAGCCCGCCAACCCGCAGTTTCTGCTGCGGCCCGGCGAACTGCTCGACCTGATGCACAAGCGCTTCACCGTCGTCGCCTTCGAGCAAGGCGAAGTCGACCGTCCCTGGCCGGCGGTCGTCCAGCGCATCTGCGCTTGCCGCCGGCGCCAGGTCAGCTTGCCAGGATGCGGCGGGCCAGGCGACTGATGCCTGCGGGCGAGAGATCGTCGGTGGCGAAGACGGGCGCCTCGCCGTAGTCGCGGTAGTTCCTGGTCTGCGAGCGCTGGTACAGCGGATCGTAGTGACGCGCCAGCAATTCGCCGACCAGGGAGCGGAATTGGCCGGCCTCCACCAGTCCGAGCCAGTGCGCCAGCGTCTCGTTGCTTTGCAGGCCGCGCAGATGGCCGAGCTTCTCGGCCAGCCAGCGGGGATCCTCGAGGAAATAGGCGTAGTCGCGCAGCAGAAACTCGACGCGTGACGTCATGGTGGCGTCGATCCGCAGGCAAGGCGCGGCGCGGAGGGCGGCGATCAGGCGATCGGGCACTTGCAGGGCGCCGATGCGCCGGCTCTCGGCCTCGACATGGACGGGCTTGCTCGGATCGAGCGACGACAATGCCGTGTGCAGCCGTGTTTCGAAGGCTTTCTGCGATGGCTGCGTCTCGTCAGGCAGGTTGCCGAGCACCGAACCCTTGTGGGCCGCGAATTCCTCCAGATGGAGGATCTGCGCGCCCTCGGCGGCCAGCGCTTCGAGGACGCGGCTCTTGGCGCTGCCGGTGGCGCCGGAGATCACGCGGAAGGAAAACCTGGCCGGCAACTCGGCCAGTTCGGCGACGATATGCTTGCGCCAGACCTTGTAGCCGCCTTCGAGCCGATGGGCGTCCCAGCCGATTTCGCGCAGCACGTGGGTGAAGGCGCCGCTGCGCTTGCCGCCGCGCCAGCAGTAGATCAGCGGTCGCCAGTCCTTCGGGCGGTCGAGAAAGCGTTCTTCGATGTGGCGGGCGATATTCCTCGCCACCAGCGCGGCGCCGATTTTCTTGGCTTCGAAGGCCGACACCTGCTTGTAGAGCGTTCCGACCCGGGCGCGCTCGTCGTCGGACAAGGCGGGGCAACTGATGGCGCCGGGCAGATGGTCTTCCGCATATTCGGCGGGCGAGCGAGCGTCGATGATCGTATCGAAGCCGGCCAGTTGTGATAGTGTGGCGACCCCTTTGGCGTGGCGCTCAGGTGCGACAGGCGCGCGCTCCGACACGGCAACTCCCATGGAAAAAATCAAGCTTACCCAGTTCAGTCACGGCGGCGGTTGAGGCTGCAAGATTGCGTCGGCCGTGTTGTCGCGCATTATCGCCGAATCGCCCCTGAAGACGTTGCCGGCCGATCTCCTGGTGGGGATCGAAACCGCCGACGACGCGGCCGTCTATCGCCTCAACGACACGCAGGCGGTGATCGCCACGACCGATTTCTTCATGCCCATCGTCGACGATCCGCGCGATTTCGGCCGCATCGCCGCCGCCAACGCGCTCTCGGACGTCTATGCCATGGGCGGCCGGCCGATTTTCGCGCTGGCGGTGGTCGGCATGCCGATCGCCAAGCTGCCCGAGGACGTCATCCACGCCATTCTCGAAGGCGGCGCTTCGATTTGCGCGGAGGCTGGCATTCCGATCGCCGGCGGCCATTCCATCGATTCTCCCGAACCGATCTACGGCCTCGTCGCCATCGGCGTCGTGCGTCCGGACCAGATCAAGACCAACAAGGGCGCGCACGACGGCGATGCGCTGATCCTGAGCAAGCCGCTGGGCGTCGGGATTCTTTCGGCGGCCTTGAAAAAAGGCCTGCTGTCGGAGGCGGGCTACGGCGAGATGGTGCGCTGGACGGCGCGGCTGAACCTCACTGGGGCGCGGCTGGCGGATCTGTCCGGCGTGCACGCCATTACCGACGTCACCGGTTTCGGGCTGGCCGGCCACCTGCTCGAGGTCTGCCGCGGCTCGCATCTGTCGGCGACGGTCGAGTTCGACAAGCTGCCGCTGATCGCCGAGGCGGTGACGCACGTCCGGGCCGGCATCGCCACCGGCGCTTCGGCGCGCAACTGGGAAAGCTACGGCAAGGATGTCGATCTGCCGGCGGCTGCCCCGGAGTGGTACAACAAGATGATTACCGATCCGCAAACGAGCGGCGGCTTGTTGGTGGCTTGCGCGCCGGCCTGCGTCGACGCGGTGCTGGCCGCGTTCCGCGCCGACGGCTTCGACCGCGCGGCGGTGATCGGCCGTTTCAGCGCGGCCGACGGCGTGTCGCCGCGGCTGACTATTGATTGAACGCCTTACGGGCCGATCATCGTCGCGGATGGTTCATCGACTCGGTGTGGACCGAGATCGGCGATGCGGCGTTGGAGCGCTACTTGAGCAGGGGCTGGAGGCCGCTCCAGACGTATTCGAGCAGCTTCGGCTGCGCGGCCGCCGTCGGGTGCAGCCCATCCGGCTGAAAGGCCGCGGCATCGGCGGCGATGGGCGCCAGCAGGAAAGGCAGCAGCGGCACTTGCTCCTCGCGGGCGACGCGAGCGAACGCCTGCTCGAACTGGCGAACATAGTCCGGTCCGTAGTTGGGCGGTAGTTTCATGCCGACCAGCAGCACGCGGGCCTTGCGGTCCTTGGCGGCGCGGATCATGGCGAGCAGGTTGTCGCGCATCTGGGCCAGCGACAGGCCGCGCAGCCCGTCGTTAGCGCCCAGGGCCAGCACGACGACGGCGGGTTGCACGCGGTCGAGCGCTTCCTTGAAGCGCGTCCGGCCGCCGGCCGTGGTCTCACCGCTGATGCTGGCGTTGGACACCGACCAGGGCGGACGGTTATCCTCGAGCCGCTTGGCCAGCAGCGCCGGCCAACTCTGCTGGAGGGCGATGCCGTAACCGGCCGACAGACTGTCGCCGAAGACGAGCACGGATGATCCTGCCGAGGCGCTGATCGGCAGGGCGAGGATGAACAGGAGCAATAGGCGTTTCAGCATGACGATGATCGAAGTCGAGAACCTGGGCAAGGATGTGCCCATGCAGGGCAATGGCGGCGTGCTGACGATTCTGCACGAGATTTCGTTCGCCGTGACGGCGGGCGAGGCGATCGCCGTCGTTGGCGCTTCCGGCTCGGGCAAATCGACGCTGCTTGCCCTGCTCGCCGGACTGGATACGCCCAGCCGCGGCCGGGTACGCCTCGACGGGGAGGAAATCTCGGCGCTGGACGAGGATGCCCGCGCCGAATTGCGCGGCCGCCTGCTCGGCTTCGTTTTCCAGTCCTTCCAGTTGTTGCCGGCGCTGACCGCGCTGGAAAACGCGGCGCTGCCGCTTGAACTGATGGCGCGCCGCGACAGCCGCGAACAGGCGCGGTCCATGCTGGCGCGGGTGGGCCTTGCCGCTCGCCTCGATCATTACCCACGACAGTTGTCCGGCGGCGAGCAGCAGCGCGTGGCGCTGGCGCGGGCGTTCGCGGTGCAGCCGAAGCTGCTGCTGGCCGACGAGCCGACCGGCAATCTCGATGCCGCGACCGGCAAGGACATCATCGATCTGATGTTCGCGATGAACCGGGAAGCCGGCACCACCCTGGTGCTGGTCACGCACGACGAAACGCTGGCGGCGCGCTGCGGCCGCCGGTTAAGGCTGGCGGCCGGCCGGCTGGCGGATCCGGCCATAGGCGGATAGCGCCGCCGCAACGCCGCTCCTGGCCGCCCCTTCGAGCGTGGCTGGGTAGTCCCCGTCGATGTAGTCGCCGGCCAGCAGCAATCCCGGCAGCGGCGTTTCCACCCACGGCCGCTTCAACCCGGGGGTGCAGGCGAAAGTGGCGCGCTTTTCGGCGACGACGCGCTGCCAGGCCGGCGGCGGAAGCCCGGGCAGGATGCGCCGGATATCGCCATCGATCGTCGCCGCCAGGGCGTCGGCGTCGAGCTCGTCATGCCGGCCGTGGCCGCTGATGACGGCGGCGATCACGCCCGGCTGGCCGCACAGCGCGCCGCGATCGAACAGCCATTGTGCGACGCCCCGGTCGACGCCGATCATCGGCGCCGGCAGGCGCACGTCGGCCGGGTAGCGCAGGTAGCAGGTGACGATCGGCTGCCAGCGGAAGGCGGCCAGCGCTTCGGTGACGAAAGTCAGGCGTGGCAACCCGCCGATCAGCCGCACCACGTGCTGCGGGGCGACCGCGACGATGACCTGGTCGTAAGGCCCGTGCGCATCGAGATGGTAGCGGTCGTCGCGCCAGGCTATCCGCCCGATCCGCTGGCCGCGCCGGACCGTGCCGCCGCGCGCTTCGATCCAGCGGGCCGCCGGTTCCGGCAACACGGCCGACAGATCCTGCCTCGGCAACAGCAGGTCGCTGGCGTCGCGGCGCGCCGCCAGGCTGTCGCGCAGCACATGGGCGAAGACCTGCGCCGAGGCTTCCGCCGGCGGGGTGTTGAGCGCGGCGAGGCAGAGCGGCCCCCAGAGAAGGCGACGCAGCGTCGCCGGCTGGTGCTCGAGCAAGGTGGCGACGGTGTCGTCGATCGGCAACCGGAAGCGCTTGTTTTTCAGGTGGCGCATGAAGCGGACGGCGGCGAAGCGTTCCGGCCACGTCAGGCCGCGCGCGGTCGCCAGCGCCCAGGCCAGGTGCCAGGGCGCCGGCAGGTTTGGCGCACGCAGGCGGAATTGGCCGGGAAAGTCCAGGTGCAGGGGCTGTCGTTGCAGCGCGTCGACCGGTGCGCCGACCAGTTGCATCAGTCTCAGCGTTTCGCGATAGGCGCCGACCAGGATGTGCGCGCCATTGTCGAGCGCCAAGCCGTCGATCTCTACGCCGCGAGCGCGGCCGCCCAGCGTGCGCGAAGCTTCGAAGACGTCGGCGGCGACGCCGCGGCTGGCCAGTTCGACGGCGGCCGCCATGCCGGCATAGCCGGCGCCGACGATGGCGATCCGGTTAACCACGCAGCCAGGCCCGGGCGGCCAGCCACAGCTTGCGCGCCGGTGGCAGCGACACACGATGGGTGAGCACGCGGCAGCCATCCTTGACGATCTCGTCGAGCAGGGCGCGGTAGATGGCGGCCATCATCAGTCCCGGCCGCTGCGCCTTGCGGTCGACCGCCGGCAGCTCGCCGAGCGCGCGGTCGTAGGTGTCCTGGGCGCGTTGAGCCTGGAAGCGCATCAACTCGGCGAAGCGGTCGGAATGGCGTCGCGCCAGGATGTCCGCCTCGGGCACGCCGAAGCGTGCCAGTTCGTCCTGCGGCAGATAGATGCGGCCGCGCCGGGCATCCTCGCCGACGTCGCGGATGATGTTGGTGAGCTGGAAGGCGAGGCCGAGGTCGTGGGCATACTTCTGCGTGCGGCGATCGGTGTAGCCGAAGATCTGCGCGGCCAGCAGCCCGACGACCGAGGCCACGCGGTAGCAGTACAGGTTGAGCGTCCGAAAATCGGGATAGCGCGCCAGGCGCAGGTCCATCTCCATGCCGTCGATGATTTCCTGCAACTGTTCGGCGGGCAGATTGACCTCGGGCAGGACGGCGGCCAGTGCCTGGGTCACCGGATGGGTGGGGCGGCCGGCGTACATCGCCTCGACTTCGCCGCGCCACCAGGCCAGTTTCATGGCGGCGACGCCGGGGTCGGTGCATTCATCCACCGCGTCGTCGACTTCCCGGCAGAAGGCGTAGAGCGCCATGATGGCGCGGCGGCGCCGGACGTCGAGGAAGCGGAAACCGTAGTAGAAGCTCGAGCCGCTGTCGGCGGCCTTGCGCCGGCAATATTCGTCGGGAGTCATCGCGCGCGCCAGAGTATCCGCGGCCAGTCGAGCGCGCCGAGCATGGGGCGCGCCTGGAAGACGTCATAGTCGACGGCCTCGATTTTTTCCAGCACCCGCAGGCCGCCGGCGACGATGGCGCGGATTTCAAGACCGATGCGACCGGGCAGGGCACGGCCGAGCGGGGCGCCGCGCATCATGAGGTCGCGCGCACGCGCTGCCTGAAACCGCAGCAGCCGGCGAAAGTCAGGCGTGGCGATACGCCGCTGCAGGTCGTCCTCGGCGACGCCGAACCGATCGAGGTCTTCCCGCGGCAGATAGATGCGCGGCACCGGCTTGTCGATATCGATGCCGACATCCTGCCAGTTGTTGATCAGCTGCAGCGCGGAGCAGATGGCGTCGGAACGTCGCAGGTTGTCGGCGGTGGCGGCGCCGAAAAGATGGAGCAGTAGGCGTCCCACGGGATCGGCGGAACGCCGGCAGTAGTCCATCAGCTCGTCGAAGCGGGCATAGCGCGTCTTGGCGACATCCTGGGCGAAGGCGTCGAGCAGGTCGCGAAACAGCTTCAGGGGCAGGTCGAACCGGGCGATCACCGGCCGCAAGCGGAGGAATACCGGATGACCGGTGGGCCGCCCCTGCTCGATGGCGTCGAGTTCATCGCCATAGCCGGTCAGCAACGCCAGCCGTTCGGCCGGGTCGAGATTCCCTTCGTCGGCGAAATCATCGGCGCTGCGGGCGAACGCATAGATGGCCGCGACCGGTTCGCGCAGGACGCGCGGCAGCAGTATCGAGGCGACCGGAAAGTTTTCGTAATGGGGCTTGTGGCGTTCGGCATCCATGGCGATGCAGGTGGGCAGCAACTAAGTATATCGGGTAAAATCTGCGGTTACGCGAAGGTGGCGGAATTGGTAGACGCACTGGATTTAGGTTCCAGCGCCGCGAGGCGTAAGGGTTCGAGTCCCTTCCTTCGCACCAGTTTTTGCGGCAGTGGCCGCGTCGCCATCGTCATATAGGTCATACACACCGTTTTCAGGGACTTTTCATGCAGACTCAGGACAACACGGGCGCCTCGGCCGCCGCCAATACCGCGGCCAGTTCGCTGGAACGCCGGCTCGACATCGCCATTGCCCGCGCCGACCTCGACAACGAGGTTCAGCAGCGCCTGCGCCATATTGCCAGGACGGTCAAGATGCCGGGCTTCCGACCCGGCAAGGTGCCGATGAAGATCGTGGCGCAGCAGTACGGCATGCAGGCGCATTCCGAGGCTATTGGCGCCGCCGTGGAACGCAGTTTCAACGAAAAAGTGCGCGAACAGAACCTGCGGGTCGCGGGCTATCCGGCGGTCGAGCCCAAGGCGGGCGGGGCGACTGGGGCAGACAGTCCCCTGGAGTTCACCGCGGTCTTCGAGGTGTATCCGGATATCACGCTCGGCGACGTTTCCGGCCGCGAGGTCGAGCGGGCGACGCTGACGGTTTCGGACGCCGAAGTGGACAAGACCATCGAGGTGTTGCGCAAGCAGCGCACCACCTATGTTCCGGCCGGCCGCGCCGCCGAAAATGGCGACCGTCTGGTCATCGATTTCACGGGCCGCAGGAATGGCGAGGAATTCGAGGGCGGCAAGGCCACCGACTACCCCATGCTGCTGGGCGCGGGCATGATGCTGCCGGATTTCGAAGGCGCCCTGGTCGGCATTGCCGAAGGGCAGACCAGGACTTTCGAGGTCGCCTTTCCCGCCGACTACCATGCCAAGGATCTGGCGGGCAACACGGTGCAGTTCGAGGCGAGCTGCAAGAAGGTGGAGGCGCCCAGGCTGCCGGAACTGGATGCCGACTTCGCCAGGGCCCTGGGCATCAAGGACGGCGATCTGGCCAAAATGCGGGAGGAAGTGAAAGCCAACCTGGAGCGTG
>JAGVUA010000074.1 GCA_019136545.1 Betaproteobacteria bacterium | reverse complement strand
AGGGCGCGGCGCAACACCGCGCTGGCAGCGGCGATGCTTTCGGTATCGAGCGCGCACGAGCACGAGGCGGGACCAAGCGCCTGGAATAAGGGATAGCGCGTGCCTTTCTCCAGATCGACGAGCATCATTCCAGCCTTGCTCCCATCCGTGTCCCTTTGCACCAGCCCTCGAATCCGCCAGCCCTTGTGCTGCAGACCAAGCGCGAAATCGGCAAGCAGCGCATCCGCGACAGCATGGCCATCGTAGGTGATCGCTGCAATCGGAAGCGGGTGAGCCACGGCGGAGATATGCCTGTCAATTGCTTGTGCTGAGGCTTTCATCGAAACAATCCTTGCGCGCAATCGTTATATCAACTTAAATATAACGGAAGACAAAAAAACGAACCTCGGCTGTTTGGAACTTCAGGTTTATCCGGATCAACCGCGACGATCCGACGATCACGACAATCCGACTCGCAGGCAACTCAGATGGGTAGCGCCAGAGTCGGCATCGTTGATTTTCACGATGAAAGCGAAAGCCGCAATCACAATATACAACCAGATATAACGAGTGACAAGACCAATGCCATAAAAAAAGCGCGGACATATCCGCGCTTATGGTTGGATCCCCGCCTGTGCCGCTAGGCCGATTATCCTGAACCGAGGGTTCAGGTGGGCCGCTTTCCTGCCACATCAGGTGCATCCGACGAGGGATGCGCGCAACAGTGGCGTCCTTGGGCTGCGGCCATCGTCACGAAGACATTGGTTCAAGGAAATTACAGCCTTGGCAAACACCGCAGGGAAACCCGCGGAAGCTTGCTAGAACAGGTTCTCCTGAGGAGCCAGGACCGCGTCCAAGCGTGCTTCCATGGTGGCGATTCTACGCTTCGCGTCCTTCGCGTCAAATGAACTCATCGGGTCCTTGAGCGAGATCAGCTCGTGGGCCAGATTGAGCGAAGTCATCACCGCGAGCCGCTCGCCGGAACTCTTGGTCTGCTTGGCGATCTCGCTCATCTTCCAGTCGAGGAAGGCGACCACGGCCAGCAGGTCGTCCTTCTCCTCGGGAGCGCAGGCGACGCGAAACTCCTTGCCGTGAATCTTGATGTCGAGGGTATTGGCGCTCATTCCGCGGGCAGTTTTTCCATCATCGTTTCGAGACGCTCGCGCGCGACCGTCATGCGCCCGGCCAGGTCTTCCTTCTCCTGCTCGAGTCGCGCAACGCGTTCGCGCAGGGCCAGGTTTTCCTGGCGCAAGCGTTCGCAGAAGCTCACGACCTGTTCGACCTTGGCTTCGAGAGAGGAGAGATTGATTTCCATGGCAGGCAAGTTTCGTTGAAAACCCGTTCATGGTCAAGAAGTAAGGCGTGACTTTGCATGTCCCGCTACAGGTCATGGCGTCCGAGTCTGCCGTCACTCCAGACGAGTGCCAGTGGTAGAATGCTGGCTGTTCGTGGTGCCCGAACGCCGTCATGGCCTTCGGGTGAAACGGGAAACAGGTGCGCCGGCACGCAAAGCCGGCAATGCCTGTGCTGCCCCCGCAACGGTAAGCGAGTGCGGGCGCGTCATCGAGCCACTGGAAACTGCAAGCAAAGTTTCCGGGAAGGCGGCGCGCCAAGACTCGCGAGCCCGGAGACCGGCCACGCACAACGGTGGACATGTCGCGGGAGGCGACTACCGGCTCGTCTGGTTGCTCTCCCTCGGCATTTCCGTTCTGTCATCCGGTCTGCGGGAATGCTGGCCGGCTTCAGGGAGTTGTCATGCAGTCACGCCCCATCGTTGCCGCCCTGGCGGCATTGTTCGTCCCTCTTGGATCCGCCAGCGCCGCCGAAACCTCCGAATCGCCCGCGGTCATCGTCACCGCCACGCGCTTCGACGACACCGATCGCAACATTGCTGCCAACGTCGCCACCATCACTCGCGAGGACATCGCCCGCACGCCGGCCGGCAGCCTGCCCGACCTGCTGGCCACCCGCGCCGGCATCGACATGCGCTCGCTCTATGGCGGTCTGGGCGCCGATGCTTCCGTCAACCTGCGCGGCTTCGGCGATAACGGCGGGCTGCGAACGCTGATCCTGGTCGACGGCCGCCGGCTCGATAGCCTCGATTTCACGTCGACGAATTGGCTCAGCATTCCGGTGGACAGCATCGAGCGCATCGAAATCGAGCGCGGCAGCGGTGCCGTGCTCTACGGCGACCAGGCCGTAGCCGGCGTCATCAACATCATCACCAATCGCGATCACGGCGAAAGGGGCGAGGTCTCGGCGAGCGCCGGCAGCTTCGACTACCGCAAGCTTGCCGCGAGCGTGTCGAAGGACCTGGGCGGCCATCACATCGCGCTCAACGCCGAGCACGTGGAAAGCGACGAGTATCGCCATAACAACGAGCATCGCGCCACCGCTGCCTCCGCCCGGCTGTCGCGCGCCATCGCCATTGGCGAGGCCTATGTCGAGGCGGGCGCCAGTTCGCTGCGCTTCGGCCTGCCCGGCTCGCTTACCGCCATGCAGTACGCGCATGATCGCCGCACCGCTGAGACCACCGACAGCTGGGCCAAGCGCGAAAACCAGTTCCTGCGGCCCGGCATACGCAAGCAACTCACGCCGACGCTGGAGATCGCGGCCGAACTGGCCTACGAAGCGTCGCGCAACCAGTCGTGGGTTTCCAACTGGGGCTCCTATCGCGACGTCGACGTGCGCCAGGTCACCTTCACGCCGCGATTGCGCTGGACGCATGGCCTGGCCGGCCTGCCCAGCACGACCGTGATCGGCCTCGACTGGGCGGACGCGCGGCTGGACCAGGACCGTCACGCCGATCCGCACGCGGCGCGTCTCAGCACCCTCCGGCTCGACCGCGACGGGACCGGCCTCTATCTGCACAACACCACGCGCCCTCTGGACAACCTGGCGGTCACCCTGGGCGCCCGCGAACAACGTTACGCCACGCACGCCAAGGACAGCGCGCTGACTACCGACTCCGACCGCACCAGCCGCAAGACGGCTTCGGAACTCGGGCTCGTCTGGCAGGCGGCGCCAGCCTGGAAAGTGTTCGCCAAGGCCAGCACCACCTTCCGCTATCCGGTGCTCGACGAACTGACCACTTTTGGCGGTTTCGCGCTGCCGCCGCCCAAGCCCGAAAGCGGCCGGGGCACCGATCTCGGCGCCGAGTGGCGCGCCGGCCGGCACAGCGTCCAGGTAACCGTCTATGACCTGAAGATGCGCGATGAGATCACCTGGAACAACGACACCTTTCAGAACGAAAACATGCAGAAGACACGCCATCGCGGCATCGAAGTCGACAGCCACTGGCAGCTGGCGCGCGCCTGGCGGCTCGATCTGGCCTGGAGCGGCAAGGAGGCCGAGTTCCGCGAAGGCCCCTATAGCGGCAACGCCATTCCACTGGTACCGACCACGCGTTGGACCGCGATGCTGAGCTACGACGGCGGCATGCTCGGCAACCACGCGCTGCTCGCCAACCATGTCGGCGAACGCCGGTTCGGCGGCGACGAAGCCAACCTGCGCGACAAACTGCCGGCCTACACGACGCTCGACTGGCAGTCGCGCTGGCAACTCGCCCGCTGGGAACTGGCGCTGCGCATCGCCAACCTCACCGATCGCAAGCATGCGACGCTGGCCTACGACTACGGCTACGGAGCCTCGTACTATCCGGCCAATCCGCGCGCCGGCTACGTAACGGCACGGTATCGGTTCTAACGGCATGCCCTCGCGCCGCCGCGCCCTGCTCGTTCTTCTCTCGCTGATCGTCGTATCGGTGGCGAGCTTGGCGCTGGCGGTGGCGGTGGGCAGCGTGTCGCTCGACCTCGACGACGCGCTGTCGCGCCAAGTGGTATTGGCGCTGCGCCTGCCGCGCGCGCTGGCGGCCTTCGCCTGCGGCGGCCTGCTGGCGCTGGCCGGCGCGCTGATGCAGATTTTGTTGCGCAATCCGCTGGCCGATCCCTACGTGCTCGGCATATCCGGCGGCGCATCGGTCGGCGCGCTGCTGGCGATGCTGTTCGGGCTGCCGCTGGTGCTGATCGACGGCGGCGCCTTCGTCGGCGCGCTGGCGGCAACCTTGCTGGTGTTCGGTCTCGGCCACGGCGAAGGCGCCTGGACGTCGACGCGGCTGCTGCTCACCGGCGTCATCGTCGCCTCCGGTTGCGGCGCTGTGGTCGCGCTGGTGCTGACGCTGGCGCCCGAAGCGCAGTTGCGCGGCATGCTGTTCTGGCTGCTCGGCGATCTCGGCCAATCGGGCACGCCGTGGCCGGCCTTGGCCGTCCTCGGCGTCGGACTGGCTGCCGCGCTGCCCTACGCGCGCGACCTCAACGTGCTGGCGCGCGGCGAGATCACCGCCATGAACCTGGGCGTGCCGGTGGTCCGGCTGCGCACCGGCGTGCAGGCCGCGGCATCGCTGCTGACCGCCGTGGCCGTCACCACCGCCGGCAGCATCGGGTTCGTCGGCCTGGTCGTGCCGCACCTGACGCGGCTGGCCGTGGGCAACGACCAACGCCTGCTGCTGCCCGCCGCCACGCTCGGCGGGGCGTCGCTGCTGACTTTGGCCGACACGCTGGCGCGTTCCATCGCCGCGCCGGTGCAACTGCCGGTTGGCGCGCTCACCGCCCTCATCGGCGTGCCGCTGTTCCTGTTCCTGCTGACGCGCCGCGGAGGGCTCGCGTGAGCGCGCCGCTACTGGCCGCGCGCGGCCTGGCCGTGCGCATCGGCCGCCTGACCATCGTCGACGGTCTCGATCTTGCGGTACATCGTGGAGAACGGCTGGCCATCCTCGGCCGCAACGGCGTCGGTAAAAGTACGCTGCTGCACACCCTGGCGGGCCTGCACAAGCCGGTCGACGGCACCGTGGAGCTCGACGGTACGCCGGTTGAGGCGCTGGGCGGCCGCGCCCTGGCGCAGTTGCGCGGCCTGCTGGCGCAGCACCAGACCGACGCCTTTCCCGCTACCGTGCTGGAAACGGCCCTGGTCGGCCGCCACCCGCACCTGAGCCGCTGGGACTGGGAAGGCGCGCGCGACGAACGCATCGCCCGCGAGGCGCTGGCGGCGCTCGGACTGGCCGAGCTGGCCGATCGCGACATCGGCCGCCTCTCCGGCGGCGAACGCCAGCGGGTCGGCATCGCCGCGCTGCTCGCGCAGCAGCCGCGCCTTTGCCTGCTCGACGAGCCGCTGGCGCATCTCGATCTCAATCACCAGATCGCCGTGCTCGAACTGTTCGGCCGCTTGGCGCGCGAGCAGCACGTCGGCATCGTCATGGTGCTGCACGACGTCAATCTCGCCCTGCGTTATGCCGACCGCGTGCTGCTGCTATTCGGCGACGGCGTCCATGCCGCCGGACCGGTCGCGGAAGCGCTCGACGAAGCCATTCTCGCGCGTCTCTACGGCCACCCGATGCGGCGCCTCGCCACGGCTGGCTTTGCCCATCCCATCTTCGTGGCGGAGTAGCGACCGGCCGCGCGGCCTCGTGCCAGAATAGCGGCATGGATGCCCTGCTCAGCCTGCCGCAAGCCGCCGGTTTTCTGCTGGCGGCGATACTCGTCACCCTGGCGCCGGGGCCGGACAACCTGATGGTGCTCGGGCTCGGCATGGCGCGCGGCCGCCGGCAGGGCGTGGCTTTCGGCCTCGGCTGCGCACTGGGCTGCCTCAACCACACGCTGCTGGCGGCGCTCGGCGTATCGGCGCTGATCGCGGCCTCGGCCGTCGCCTTCACCGCGTTGAAGATCGCCGGCGGCTTGTATCTCCTCTGGCTCGGCGTTCAGTCCATCCGCAACGCCCGCGAAAGTCAGCCGTCGCGACACGCCGGTCCCGACGAAAGCGCGGCGCAGCTGTTCATCAAGGGACTGGTCGCCAACGCCATCAACCCGAAGGTAATCCTGTTCTTCCTGGCCTTCCTGCCGCAATTCGTGGACGCGACACGCGGCGCCGGCTGGCAGATCGCCCAGCTCGGCCTGTTGTTCACGCTGCAAGCCGTGGTGATCTTCGGCGCCGTCGGCTGGTTTGCCGGCGCCATCGGCGAGCGCCTGGCACGGCGCCCCGCCATCGGCGCCTGGCTGGACCGCGTTGCCGGCGGCATCTTCGTGCTGCTCGGCCTGCGGCTGCTCAGTTCGCGCTAACCCCGTCTTTCGCGCGCCGTTTCCAAGTCGCGACAGAGCAGCTCGGCGCCGTCGAGCAGCCGCGGCACGTGCCGCTGCATCAGGTCGGGCGGCACGAAGAACAGGTTGTTGCGGCGCACGGCGGTCAAAGTCGGCCAGCGTCGCCATTCGTCCAGCCATTCCGGTCGCGCCTTGTCCATGCCGCTGGCCACGATGGCTTCCGGATTGGCGGCGACCACCGCCTCGATTCCGATCGTCGGCGCCATTGCCGGCAGGTGGCCGAAAACGTTCTCGCCGCCGCACAGGCGGATCATGTCGGAGATGATCTGCCGGCCGCCGATCGTGGTCAGCGGCCGATGCCATACCTGGTAGAAAACCCGCACCGGCGGCCGGCTGCCATGACGGCGCCGCAGCTCCGATAGGCGGTCGAGAAACGACGACGCGGCAGCCCCGGCCCGGGAGTCGGTCGCGGCCAGCCGCCCCAATTGTCCGATGGTGCGCGCGATATCCTCGATACGCTCCGGTTCGTTGAGATAGACCGGCAGCCCGAGCTGCCGCAAGCGCTCGATGACGACCGGCGGATTGCCGCTCTTCCAGCCGACGACGAGGTCGGGCTTGAGCGCCACCAGCGCCTCGACGTCGATGCGCGAAAAGCTGCCGATGTGCGCGATCGACCGGGCTTCAGGCGGATAGTCGCTGAAATCGACCACGCCGACCAGCCGGTCGCCCGCGCCGGCGGCGAAGATCAACTCGGTCAGGTGGGGCGCCAGGCTGACGATGCGCCGCGCCGGCACGGGCAGCCGCACTTCCGCGCCGGCATCGTCGCGCACCGCGATTTCGGCGCGGCCTGCCTGGCTTGCCGCCGCCAGGATCAGCGCCGCCACCGCCGCCCGCAGCGCGGCCTTCGTTCGTGTCGGCCTGGCTTTGCCCGAGACGCGCGCGCGCCATCCGGATTCGTCTGTCATGCGGACTATTGTAGCCGGGCGCGGGGCGTAGAATCCGCTTCGGTTCAATTCGCCGGCACTGTCATGAAACGTGCATTCCGTTCGGCCCTCGCGGTCGTGGTCATCGCCCTGCTCGCCGCCGCGCTCTGGTGGTTCTCGCGGCCCAAGCCCATTGCCGTGAGCGTCAAGGCCATCGACCGGGGTCTCGTCGAAGCATCGATCGCCAACACCCGGGCCGGTACGATCGAGGCCTGCCAGCGCACCAAGCTGTCCCCCATTCTCGGCGGCCGCATCGAGATCCTGGCGGTGAAGGAAGGCGACCAGGTCAAAAAAGGTCAGTTGCTCATGAAACTGTGGAACGACGACCAGAAGGCGCAACAAACGCTGGCCGCGTCCCAGGTCGAACTGGCGCGCCGCCGCGTCGCCGAGGCCTGCGTCGTCGCCGGCAACGCCGTGCGCGAGGCCGAGCGCGTGGCGGGCCTGCGCAAGCAGAACTTCGTTTCCGTTTCCCGGGAAGACCAGGCGCGTACGGAAGCGGATGCCAAGATCGCCGCATGCGAAACGGCCAAGGCAGACGTGCGCCAGGCTGAGGCGCGGCTGGCCGCCACGCGCGTCGAGCAGGGCCGCACGGTGCTCTACGCACCGTTCGACGGCACGGTGGCGAAGATCGTCGGCGAAATCGGCGAATACTCGACGCCATCGCCGCCCGGCGTGCCGACGCCGCCGGCCATCGACCTCATCGACGTTTCCTGTCTCTACGTCAAGGCGCCGATGGACGAGGTGGACGCGCCAAGAATCCAGGTGGGTCAGGCCGCCCGGATCACGCTCGATGCCTTCGCCAAGAAACCTTTCCCGGCCAAGGTCAAGCGCGTGGCGCCCTACGTCTCCGCGGTCGAGAAGCAGGCGCGCACGGTCGAGGTCGAAGTCGACTTCGACGATCCGGCCGCGATCAAGGGCCTGCTGGTCGGCTACAGCGCCGACGTCGAGATCGTTCTCGACGTTCGCGACCAGGTGCTGCGCGTGCCGACCGCGGCGCTGCTCGAGGGCGGCCGCGCGCTGGTCATGGGCAACGACGGCCTGCTCGAGGAACGCAAGCTCAAGACCGGCATCGCCAACTGGGAGTACACCGAGGTGCTCGAAGGTCTCCAACTGGGCGAAAAAGTCGTCACCTCGCTTGAGAAGGAAGGGGTCAAGGCCGGCATCAAGGCCCGACTGGCGGAAAGCGCCGACGAAAAGAAATAGCGCGCCATGCCGCAAATCGAACTGAGGAACATCGAGCGCGTATTCACCCTCGGCGACAGCGAAGTGCATGCGCTGCGGACGCTGGACCTGACGGTGGCGGCGGGCGAATACATCGCCATCATGGGGCCTTCCGGCTCGGGCAAGTCGACGCTGCTCAACCTGCTCGGCCTGCTGGACCGGCCCAACAGCGGCGCCTACCTGCTCGAGGGACGCGATGTCACGACGCTGACCGCCGAGGAGCAGGCGCGGGTACGGCGCGAACGCATCGGCTTCGTCTTCCAGAGCTTCCACCTGGTGCCGCGCCTGACGGCGGCCGAGAACGTCGCCCTGCCGATGATGCTGGCCGGCATTCCGCACGGCGAGCGCTCGCGGCGCGTCGCGCAGGCCCTCAAGGACTACGGTCTGGCCAGCCGGGCCGACCACCGGCCCGACCAGCTTTCCGGCGGCCAGCGGCAGCGCGTGGCCATCGCCCGCGCCACGATCATGCATCCGGCCATGATCCTGGCCGACGAACCCACCGGCAACCTCGACCGCGCCACCGGCGAGGACGTCATGGCCTTGCTGGAAGGCCTCAACGCCGGCGGCGTGACGCTGATCGTGGTGACCCACGACGCCGCGCTCGGCAATCGCGCGAGGCGCCGCGTCGCCATGGAGGACGGGCGCAAGGTGGAAGACCGGTGAAAGCGGCGGACATCGTCCGTTTCGCGACCGGTGCGGCGACCGGTTATCCCTTGCGCACCGCCCTGCTGATTCTGGCGATGTCGATCGGCGTCGCCGCCGTGGTGACGCTGACCGCGCTCGGCGACGGCGCGCGCCGCTACGTCATCAACGAGTTCTCCGCGCTGGGCAGCAATCTGGTCGTCGTGCTGCCCGGCCGCTCGGAAACGCGCGGCTTCAACCCGGCCAACGCCATCACCGGCACGCCGCGCGACCTGACCATCGACGATGCCCAGTCGCTCGGCCGCCTGCCAGCCGTGCGCCGCGTGGCGCCGCTGATCATCGGTACCTCCGAAATCAGCGCCGGCGGCAAGCTGCGCGAGGTGATGATCGCCGGCACCACCTCCGAGTACGCCGAAGTGCGCCGGCTGGCCTTGGCGCAAGGGCGCTTCCTGCCCGAGGAAGACTGGCGCCGCGGTTCGCCCTATGTCGTGCTGGGCGCCACGGTGCGCAACGACCTGTTCGGCAGCGAACCGGCCATCGGCAAGCTGGTACGCCTGGGCGACCGGCGCTTCCGGGTCATCGGCGTGATCAATCCCGTCGGCACCGGCCTGGGCATGAACAGCGACGAGATCGTCATCGTGCCGGTATCGCTGGCGCAGGCGATGTTCAACAGCAACACCCTGTTCCGCATCCTGATCGAGGCGCGGCACCGGGACGCCGTCGAGCCCGCCAAGGCCCAGGTGCTCAAGCACCTCACCGAGCGGCACGAGGGCGAGGAAGACGTCACTGTCATCACTCAGGATGCCGTGCTGGCGACCTTCGACCGCCTGCTCGGCGCCCTGACCTTCGGGGTCGCCGGCATCGCCGCGATCAGCCTGGCAGTCGCCGGCATCCTGGTCATGAACGTCATGCTGGTGGCGGTCACCCAGCGCACCGGCGAGATCGGGCTGCTCAAGGCGCTGGGCGCCACGGCCGACACCATCCGCAATGCCTTCCTGGCCGAGGCGGTCATGCTGTCGCTGGCCGGCGCCGTGGTCGGCTACGGCCTCGGCCAGCTCGGCTCGGCCATCATCCGCCAGCTGTATCCGGCCTTCCCGGCCTATCCGCCGGCGTGGGCGGTGATCGCGGGACTCGCCACGGCGCTGGTCACCGGCATCCTGTTCGGCGTCATGCCGGCGCGGCGCGCGGCCCGGCTCGATCCGGTTCAGGCCCTGGCCAAGCGATGATCTGGTCCGATGCCATACGTCTCGCGCTGCGCGCCATTACGGCGCACCGGCTGCGCAGCTTCCTGACGCTGCTCGGCATTGCCGTCGGCGTCGCCGCCGTGATCCTGCTGACCTCGATCGGCGAAGGCATTCACCAGTTCGTGCTGGCGGAGTTCTCCCAGTTCGGCACCAACGTCATCGGCATCGCCCCCGGCAAGACCAAGACCGGCGGTGCGCCGCCCTCGGGCATTCCCACCTCGGTGCGGCCGCTGACGCTCGACGATGCCCGAGCGCTGGAACGCGTCGCCCACGTCACCGCCGTCACGCCGGTGATCTGGGGCAATTCGGAAGTCGAGGCCAACGGCCGCCTGCGCCGCACCACCATCTACGGCGTCAATGCCGCCATGGTGAAAGTATTCACGCTACGGGTAAAAAGCGGCCAGTTCCTGCCGGCCGGCGAGGACGAGTCGGCGCGAGGCTTCGTCGTGCTCGGCGCCAAGCTGAAGAACGAGCTGTTCGGTCCCGAGAATCCGCTGGGCGCGCGGCTGCGCATCGGCAGCCTGCAGTTCCGCGTCGTCGGCGTGCTCGAGACGAAAGGGCAGTTTCTCGGCATCGACCTCGACGATACGGCCTACGTTCCCGCCGCGCGGGCGCTCGAGCTTTACAACCGCGAAGGCCTGGCCGAAATCGACGTCTCCTATGAAGAAGGCGTGCCCGCCGGCCGGGTGGCCGAAGCCCTCAAGGCGGTGCTCAAGGCCCGCCATGGCCGCGAGGATTTCACGGTCACCACGCAGGAAGACATGCTGCGCACGCTGTCGAAGATCCTCGACATCCTCACGGCGGCGGTCGGCGCCCTGGGCGGCATTTCGCTGCTGGTCGGCGGCGTCGGCATCGTCACCATCATGACCATCGCGGTGACCGAGCGCACCAACGAAATCGGGCTGCTGAAGGCGCTCGGCGCGCCTTCCCGCACCATTCTCGGCATCTTCCTCGGCGAGGCGGTGGTGCTGGCCGCCGTCGGCGGTCTGGCGGGACTGACGCTCGGCGTGGGTATCGCCCGGCTCGCCAGTTTCCTGGTCCCGGCACTGCCCGTGCACACCCCCTGGTCCTTCGTCGTGCTCGCCGAGTTCGTCGCCATCGTCATCGGCCTGGCGGCCGGCGTACTGCCGGCGCGGCGCGCGGCCTTGCTCGATGCCGTCGAAGCCCTGCGCGCGGAATGAGGAAACCTGAGCAAGAAGACGAAGCCGCCGCCGGTGGGCTAACCACCGCGTCGGCGACGGGACATGAGGAAGGAGACGGTCCCGCGCCGGCCTCTTGCGAACGAATCCGCCTATCTCACAAGAGTCTTGCGCCAACTGCCGACGACCGGAAAAGTCGTTAATGTCGGGGGAGGATTAACACCCGGTCTACGGCGGCTTCTGTCCACCTATATACAATTGCCGTGCCAACTGGCGAGACTTCTCGCAAGCGCTTGTTCCGGATCGACTTTGCGACGACGTGACACAGCGGGATACCCAAGCGTCACGCCATAATTGTCAGCATTCATCACCACTACTGCCAATATTGGCGCACATTGACTCGCTCAATGCGCGCTGTCCCAGTTCGGCCCGACGCCGACCTCGACGATCAGCGGCACGGCCAGCGTCGCGACACCGCCCATCAGCTTGGGCAGTTGTTCGCGCACGCCGGCGATCTCGCCATCCGGCACTTCCAGCACCAGTTCGTCGTGCACCTGCAGGATCAGTTTCGTCGCCAGTTGCCGCTGATCCAGCCAGGCCTGGACGGCGAGCATGGCGCGCTTGATCAGGTCGGCGGCGGTGCCCTGCATGGGCGCATTGATGGCGGCGCGCTCGGCGCCCTGCCGGCGTGCCGCCACGCCTGACTTGATCTCGGGCAGCCACAGGCGCCGGCCGAACGCGGTTTCGACATAGCCCTTGTCGCGCGCTTGGGCGCGAGTCTCTTCCATGTAGCGGGCGACGCCGGGATAGCGCGCGAAGTAGCGGTCCATGTAGGCCTGGGCGGCGCTGCGCTCGACGTTGATCTGCTTGGCCAGGCCGAAAGCGCTCATGCCGTAGATGAGGCCGAAGTTGATGGCCTTGGCGGCGCGACGCTGCTCGGGAGCGACCTCCAGCGGCGTGACGCCGAACACCTCGGCGGCCGTGGCGCGGTGGATGTCTTCGCCGCGCGCGAAGGCGTCGAGCAGCCGGGCGTCGCCGGAGAGATGCGCCATGATGCGCAGCTCGATCTGCGAGTAGTCGGCGGAAACGAGCGCGTGGCCGGCCGGGGCGATGAAGGCGGAGCGGATGCGCCGCCCCTCGGCGGTGCGGATCGGAATGTTCTGCAGGTTGGGATCGTTGCTGGAGAGGCGGCCGGTTACTGCCACGGCCTGTCCGTAGCTGGTATGCACGCGGCCGGTCTGCCGATTCACCATCAGCGGCAGCTTGTCGGTATAGGTGTTCTTCAGCTTGGCCACGCCGCGATAGTCGAGGATCTTCCTCGGCAAGGGGAAATCCTCGGCCAGCTTCTCCAACACTTCCTCGTCGGTCGATGGCGCGCCGCCGGGCGTCTTCTTGACGACCGGCAGGCCGAGCTGGCCGAACAGGATCTCGCCGAGTTGCTTCGGCGAGCTCAGGTTGAAGGGCTGGCCGGCGAGCTGCTGAGCCTCGGCTTCCAGCGCCAGCATCTTGCGGCCCAGTTCCTCGCTTTGCTGCGCCAGCGAGAAGACGTCGATCAGCACGCCGTTGCGTTCCATGCGGTAGAGCACTTCGGCGACCGGCAACTCCAGTTCGCGATAGAGCGCGTCGAGTTGCGGCGCCTCGGCCAGTCGCGGCGCCAGCGCCTCGTGCACGCGCAAGGTGAGATCGGCGTCTTCGGCCGCGTATTCGGCGGCCTTCTCGATCGGCACTTCGGCAAACGAAATGCGCTTGGCGCCCTTGCCGGTGACGTCGTCGTAGCTGATCGACTTCAGCCCCAGGTGGCGCTCGGCCAGGCTGCCCAGATCGTGCGGCTTGTCCGACTCCAGCACGTAGGATTCGAGCAGGGTATCGTCTTGGATGCCGCGCAATTCGACGCCGTGATTGGCGAAGACGTGGCGGTCGTACTTGAGGTGCTGGCCGACCTTCTTGCGGTCCGGCGACTCGAGCCAGGGCTTGAGCTTCGCCAGGGTCCCGTCGAAAGTCAGTTGTGGCGGCACGCCGGCGTAGCGGTGCGCCAGCGGCAGATAGGCGGCGGCGCCGGTTTCAGTGGCGAAGGAGATGCCGACCAGTTGCGCCTGCATCGGGTCGAGGCCGGTGGTTTCCGTGTCCAGCGACGTCAGGGGCGCAGCCTCGATTTTCGCCAGCCAGCGCACCAGCGCGGCTTCGTCGAGAATGGCCTCGTAGCCGTCGGTGGCATTCTTCACGGCTGCCGACTTCGGCACAGCAGGCGCGGCGGCCTGCGCCCCACGTACACTTTGCAGCCAGCTCTTGAAACCGAGCCGATCGTAGAGCTCGGCCAGCTTGGCGCCGTCGTGCGGCCGCGGCGCAAGATCGGCCAGCTGCAACGGCAGCGCGAGGTCGCAGGCGACGGTGACGAGCCGACGGCCGAGCGGCAGGAAATCGAGATGGGCGCGCAGGTTCTCGCCGACCGCGCCGCCGATCTCGCCGGCATGGGCGACGATCTCGTCGAGCGAGCCGTACTGCGCCAGCCACTTCGCCGCGGTCTTCGGGCCGACCTTGGCGACGCCCGGTACGTTGTCCACCGCATCGCCGACCAGCGCCAGGTAGTCGACGATGCGGCTGGGCGGCACGCCGAACTTCTCGACGACGCCGGCCTCGTCGAGCACTTCGTTGCTCATGGTGTTGACCAGCTTGACGTGCGCATTGACCAGTTGGGCCAAATCCTTGTCGCCGGTCGAGACGACGCAGTCGACGCGCTGCTCGGCAGCCTCGCGCGCCAGCGTGCCGATGACGTCGTCGGCCTCGACGCCGTCGATCATCAAGAGCGGCCAGCCCTCGGCGCGCACGCACTCGTGCAAAGGTTCGATCTGGGCGGCCAGCTCGTCCGGCATCGGCGGCCGGTGCGCTTTGTAATCGGGAAACCAGTCGTCGCGGAAGGTCTTGCCCTTGGCATCGAACACCACCGCCCGGTAATCTGCCTTATAGTCGGACTCGAGCTTGCGCAGCATCGACACCACGCCCTTGATGGCGCCGGTGGGCTGCCCGGACGCGGTGCGCAAGTCGGGCAGCGCATGAAAGGCGCGATAGAGATACGACGATCCGTCGACGAGGAGCAGAAGAGGCATATGAGCGCGAAGGACAAGCTGCCGAACATCCCCGACCCCTGGACGGTCACGCCGGCGCAAAAAGCCCAATCGGCGGCCCGCGAGGCGTGGCGGGTGTTCGGCATTATGTCAGAGTTCGTCGAGGCCACCGAGCGGCTGGCCGGCATCCAGCCGGCGGTGTCGATCTTCGGCAGCGCCCGCATCGGCCCCGAATCGCGTTATTACCAATTGACCGAGCGCATCGCCCGGTTGCTCTCGGACGCCGGCTTCTCGGTGGTGTCGGGCGGCGGCCCGGGCGTCATGGAAGCGGCCAACAAGGGCGCCTTCGAGGGCAAGGGCATCTCGGTCGGCCTCAACATCCAGTTGCCGATGGAGCAGCAGGCCAACCACTACCAGGACATCTCGCAGACGTTTCGCCACTTCTTCGCCCGCAAGTACATGTTCGTCAAGATCGCCACGGCTTATGTGGTGATGCCCGGCGGCTTCGGCACCCTCGACGAGCTGCTGGAAGCGCTGACCCTGATCCAGACGAGAAAATCGCCGCAGATTCCGCTGATCCTGGTCGGCAGCGAGTTCTGGCAAGGCCTGCTCGACTGGTTTCGCGCGCGGCTGGTGGCCGAAAAGATGATCCATCCGGAGGACGTGGACCTGATCTCCGTGATCGACGATCCGGAATGCGTGGTGGCATCCATCTTCGACTACTACCAGAACCGCGGTTTCGGCAGGCTGGCGCACGAGCATGAGCTGCTGCTCAACCTGTGAGGCCGGGATTCTGCCAACTGCTAGAATCGAAGCGCCCAACAGGAAATCGAGAAAACAAGGAATCCAGACCATGGCCACGCACCGCCCGCCGATCATCGGCATCCCCGCCGGACTTGCCGTCCTGCTGCTGACGCTGGCAATGCCGGCCAGCAGCCAGCAACGGCCCGCCGATCTGCAGCCGCTGCCGGCCATACCCCCTCCGCCACCGGGACTCGTCGAGTCGTCGGACGAACCGCAAGTGACCATCGTCAAGCGCGGCGAGGACCAAGTCGAGGAATACCGGGTGAATGGCAAGCTCTACATGATGAAAGTAACGCCGTCGCATGGCGTTCCCTACTACCTGATCGACGATCAGGGCGAAGGCAACTGGGTCAGGCAGAGCGGCATCGAATCGCGCGTGCGCGTGCCGATGTGGGTCATCAAGCGGTTCTGACGGCAGCCGGTTTCACGCAACGGACCGGACCCGATGCAGGCCCGCCGCCTCCCTGCCCGTCACGGCTTCCTTTGGGTCGTCGCCAGCCTGCGGCTGTTCAGGACGAACCCGCCCCTGCTGACGGTCATGACGATGGCCTACCTGTTCGTGATCATCGTCATCAACCTGCTGCCGCTGATCGGGCCGTTCCTCGTGCCGCTGGCGCTGCCGGCGCTGATCGTCGTGCTTGCCAACGGCTGCCGGGCCATCGAGCGCGGCGGCACGGTGGGCGGCGTCGCGCTCACGCAAGGCATCCAGCAACGTCGTGTTCAACTGGTGCGCCTGGGCGGCCTGCATCTGCTCGGCTCGATATTCATCCTCGCGACCGGCACGATCGTCGAAGGCAGTTCCATCGCGCTGATCGGCGCCGACAAGTCGGCCAACGACGACGAAACGCTCGCCGCCATGGGGCGGCTGATGATCGTCGCCCTGCCGGTCATCACCGCCTTCTGGTTCGCGCCGCTGCTCACGGCCTGGGACGACGTGCCGCCGCTGAAGTCGGTGTTCTTCAGTTTTGTGGCCAGTTGGCGCAATTGGCGCGCCTTTGTCGCCTACGGCCTGACCATCGCGATTTTCGCCATGGCGATACCCGGCCTGCTGCTGATCGTTGCCGGCGCCATCTCGGCAGCGCTGCTGAACGTGCTCTCGGTGGCGCTCAAGATGGTGCTGATCTTCGTCATGGCGCCGATTTTGATGGCCAGCGTCTACGTCAGCTACCAGGATGTCTTCCACGGCTCCGACGCCGAGCGTGAGTGAGCGCCTTCCCGCCGTCCTGGGCGTTCTCGGCGGCACATTCGATCCGGTTCACGTCGCCCACCTGCGGCTGGCCGAGGAGGCCACCCGGCAATTGGCGCTGGGCGGCGTGGTCTGGATTCCCGCGGGCAACCCATGGCATCGCCATCCGCCCGTCGCGTCCGGCGAGCATCGCCTGGCGATGGTCCGCCTCGCCACCACCGCCCATCCCGAGTACACGATCGACGATGCCGAAATCCTGTCGGACACGCCGAGCTACACGGTGCCGACGCTGGAACGCCTGCGCCGGATTCATGGCCCGCGCCGGCCCCTGATGCTGCTGATGGGCGCCGACGCCTTTCTCGGCTTGCCGACCTGGCATCGCTGGCGCGACCTGTTCGAGCTCGCTCACGTCGGCGTGGCGTCGCGGCCGACTTTCGATCTGTCGCCCGAACGCATGCCGCCTGCGCTGGCCGAGGCGTTCCGCCGCCGGTTTGTCGCCGCAGCCGGCGGCCTGGCCGCCGCCCCGGCCGGCGCAATCGCCACGTTCCGCATGGAGGCCGGCACGGTGTCATCGACCGAGGTACGCCAGCGGCTGCGCCAGGGCGAACCGGCGGACGCGTTGCTGCCGCCCGCCGTTCTCGACTATATTCGCCGGCACCGGCTCTACTCGAACTGACTATGCAGACCGCCAAGCTACAGAAAATCGCCGTCGCCGCCCTCGAAGACGTCAAGGGCCGCGACATCGAAGTCATCAACACCACCAAGCTGACGTCGCTATTCGACCGCATCATCATCGCCAGCGCCGATTCCACCCGGCAGGTGAAGGCGCTCGCCCGCAACGTGCGCGAGAAGGTCGAGGCAGCCGGCGGCGACGTCATCGGCCTCGAGGGCGAGGACGGCGGCGAGTGGGTGCTGGTCGACCTCGGCAGCATCGTCGTCCACGTCATGCAGCCAAGCGTGCGCAGCTACTACAACCTCGAGGAACTCTGGCAAGCGCGGCCGAAGTCGCGGTCGGCCAAGCCGGCCAAAGCCGATGCCGCGCCGGCGGAGTGATGCCCGGGTGACGCCTGAGTGAAGTTGATGATCGCGGCCGTCGGCCAGCGCATGCCGGCGTGGGTGGACACCGCCTACGCCGATTACGCCAAGCGCATGCCGAGCGAGACGCCGCTGGCGCTGCTGGCCGTGAAAGCCGAGCCGAGGACGTCCGGCAAGCCCGTGGCGGCGCTGATGGCCGCCGAGGCCGGGCGTTTGCGGTCCGCGCTGCCGCCGCGCTGCAAGCGCATCGTCCTCGATGAACGCGGCGGCGAGATCACCACCCGGATGCTGGCCGACCGCCTGAAGACCTGGGCCGGCGAGGGCGACGACGTGGCCTTCCTGATCGGCGGCCCGGACGGTCTCGATCCCGGCTTGAAAGGCGAGGCAAGCGAAGCGCTGCGCTTGTCCGGCCTGACGCTGCCGCATGGCCTGGTCCGGGTCATGCTCGCCGAGGCGCTGTATCGCGCCGCCAGCCTGCTCAAGGGCCATCCCTACCATCGGGAATGACATGAGCCCGATCCCGCCCGCCCCGATCTATCTCGCGTCGCGCAGTCCCCGCCGGCGCGAGTTGCTGACGCAGATCGGCGTTCATTACGAATTGCTGCTGTTCCGCAGCGGCAACCGCCACGACGAGGAAATCCTCGAATCGGCCTTGCCCGACGAGCGGCCCGAGGACTACGTGGTCCGGGTGGCGCGCGCCAAGGCCGCGCACGGCGTCCGGCTGTCCCGGCTGCGCGGCTTGGCGCCACGGCCGGTGCTCTCGGCCGACACCACGCTCGACGTCGATGGCGTGATCGTCGGCAAGCCCGCCGACGAGGCCGAGGCCGCCGCCATCCTGAAGCACCTGTCCGGGCGCGCGCACCGGGTGCTGACGGCCGTGGCGATCGCCCGGGGCGATACCATCGAGCACGCGTTGTCGATCAGCGAAGTCCGCTTTCGCGTCCTGGGCGACGACGAGATCCGGCGCTACGTCAGGAGTGGCGAGCCGCTCGACAAGGCCGGCGCTTATGGCATCCAGGGCCATGCGGCGATCTTCGTCGCATCGATCGCCGGCTCCCATTCCGGCATCGTCGGCCTGCCGCTGTGCGAAACCGCGCTGCTCTTGAGACAATTCGGCTATCCGGTCTGACGCGCCGGCACGACACGAGGCGACGATGGAAGAATTCCTGATCAATTTCACGCCGCAGGAGACCCGCGTGGCGATCCTGCAGCAGGGCGTCGTCCAGGAATTGCACATCGAACGCACCAACGGTCGCGGCATCGTCGGCAACGTCTATCTCGGCCGGGTGGCGCGAGTGCTGCCGGGCATGCAGTCGGCCTTCGTCGATATCGGCCTCGAACGCACCGCCTTTCTCCATGTCGCCGACATCTGGAGCCAGAAGAACAACGGCACCGCCGGCGAGGGGCCGCGTCCGATCGAGCGCATTCTCAGCGAAGGCCAGCAGGTGACGGTGCAGGTGCTCAAGGACCCCATCGGCACCAAGGGCGCACGGTTGTCGACCCAGGTGTCGCTCGCCGGCCGCCTGCTCGTTTATCTGCCGCAGGAAAAACACATCGGCATTTCGCAGCGCATCGAGGACGAAGCCGCCCGCGAGCAGTTGCGCGCGCGCATCCAGGCGCAATTGCCCGCCGACGAGGCCGGCGGCTACATTGCCCGGACGGTGGCCGAAAACGCCACCGAGGCGGAACTGGCCTCCGACATCGCCTACCTGCGGCGCCTGTGGTCGGAAATCCGCCATCGCGGCGAGCAGGCCAAGGCGCCGGTGACCCTGCACCACGACTTGACGCTGGCGCAGCGCGTGCTGCGCGACCTGGTCAGCCTCGATACCCAGCGCATCACCATCGATTCGCGGGAAAACTTCCAGAAGCTGTCGGCGTTCGCCGAGGAGTTCATGCCGCAACTGGCGCCGCTGCTGATGCACTACAACGGCGAGCGGCCGCTGTTCGACCTGCATGGCGTCGAGGACGAGATCCAGCGGGCGCTGGCCCGGCGCGTCGACCTCAAGTCGGGCGGCTACCTGATCATCGACCAGACCGAGGCGATGACCACCATCGACGTCAATACCGGCGGCTTCGTCGGCCTGCGCAATTTCGACGACACCATTTTCAAGACCAACCTCGAGGCGGCGCAGACCATCGCCCGCCAGTTGCGCCTGCGCAACCTCGGCGGCATCATCATCGTCGACTTCATCGACATGGAATCGACCGAGCATCGCGCCGCCGTGCTCGCCGAGTTCGACAAGGCGCTGGCGCGCGACCACACGCGCATCACGGTCAATGGCTTCACCGCGCTCGGCCTGGTCGAAATGACGCGCAAACGCACCCGCGAATCGCTCGCCCATGTGCTGTGCGAAACCTGCCCGACCTGCGGTGGCCGCGGCGAGGTGAAAACCGCCCAGACGGTCGCCTACGAAATCCTGCGCGAGCTGCTGCGCGAGGCCCGGCAGTTCAGCGCCCGTGAATTCCGCCTGCTGGCCGCGCCCTCGGTGATCGATCTTTTCCTCGACGAGGAATCGCAATCGATGGCCATGCTGTCGGATTTCATCGGTCGTCCGGTCTCCTTGCATGCCGAGCCGGGCTACTCCCAGGAACAATTCGACATCGTGCTGCTCTAAAGTCAGTCGTGGCGGCACGCCGCATTGATCATTGCCGGCACGGGGCGTAACTTCCCGGTTTTCAACCCAAGAGGGTCGAGTGCCATGAACCGACAAGAATTCGACAGCCTCCATCCCGAACTTCGCCTGTCCCGGCGGGGTTTCATCGTCACTTCGCTGGGCGCCGGCTTTGCGCTGGCCACGCAGCCGATCATGGCCCAGACCGCCATCAAGACCGATGCGGAAGGCTTGACCGCCGGCGAAATATCGGTGCCCACCGCCGATGGCCCGCTGGCGGCCTACCGCGCCATGCCGGCGGGCGGCACGAAACTGCCGACGGTGCTGGTTGTGCACGAGATCTTCGGCGTGCACGAGTACATCAAGGACACCTGCCGGCGGCTGGCCAAGGCAGGTTACCTCGCCATCGCCGCCGAGATGTATGCGCGCCACGGCGACGTGTCCAAAATGACCAATATCCGCGACATCCTCGACGGACCGGTGGCGGCGGCTTCCGACGCGGAGCACATGAGCGACCTCGACGCCTGCGCGGCCTGGGCGGCGGCCAACGGCGGCGACCCGGGCCGGCTGGCCATCACCGGCTTTTGCCGCGGCGGCCGCACGGCCTGGCTTTATGCCGCCCACAATCCGAAGCTGCGGGCGGCGGTGTCCTGGTACGGTCAGCTCGATGGCGCGCCGTCGGCCCGGCAACCCAAGTGGCCGCTCGACCTCGCCGCCGAGATGAAGGCGCCGGTCCTCGGGCTCTACGGCGGCAAGGACCAGGGCATTGCGCTCGACGACGTCGAAGGATGCGCCAAGCCTTGGCGAAAGCCGGCGGCAAGTCGCAAATCCACGTATATCCGGATGCGCCGCACGCCTTCCACGCCGATTACCGCCCGACCTACCGCAAGGAACCGGCCGAGGACGGCTGGCAGCGCATGCTGGCCTGGTTCAAGGCCAACGGCGTCTAGCGGCGCGCTCAGTCGAAGTAGGTGCGCGCTTCCTCGAAGCGGCTGGCAAACCAGCCTTGCCGGAGGCTGTCGGTGCGAACCCGCGCCTCGCCCTTGCTGCTGGGCGCATGGACGAAGCGACCGTCGCCGATGTAGATGCCGACGTGCGAGCGCGGGCGGTCGAGCGTATTGAAGAACACCAGATCGCCCGGCTTCATGTCGGCGATTTCCACCGGCCGACCGCGCTTGGCCATGTCGGCCGCCGAACCGGCGAGCCGCAAGCCCGCCGCCTGGCTGAAGACGTAACTGACCATGCCGCTGCAATCGAGCCCGGCCTCCGGATTCTTGCCGCCGAAGCGATAGTGGGTCTCGATCAGGCCCAGCGCAAACAGCACGACGTCCTCGGCGGCGCCTGCCTGGCGTGTCGCCACGCCTGACTTTGGCCGGCTGTCGTCCGGAACGCTGGTCAGCATGCCGCAGGCGCCCAGCACGAGCGTCGCGCAAACAGCCGCCAAGGGCAAGGAATGACGGGGCATGGGTTCATGGTAGTCGGATAGACTTGCCGGCATCGTTCTGATAAGAGGAGCAAAGCGAATGCAATTGCGCGACCCCGAACTGCTGCGCCAGGGCGCTTTCATCGATGGTGCCTGGGTGGAAGGCGCAGCGACTTTCGCGGTGGCCGACCCGGCCTCGGGCGAAGTTCTCGCGCATGTCCCCGATCTCGGCGCGGCCGAAACGCGCCGCGCCATCGATGCCGCCAACGCCGCCTGGCCGGCTTGGCGCGCCTTGACCGCGGCGCGACGATCGGCGGTATTGCGCGCCTGGTTCGAACTGATTCTGGCCAACATCGACGACCTGGCCCAGCTGATCACCCGCGAGCAAGGCAAGCCGCTCGCCGAGGCGCGTGGCGAAACGGCCTACGCGGCCAGTTTCGTCGAATGGTTCGCCGAGGAAGGCAAGCGCGTCTATGGCGACATCATCCCCGCGCCGAGCGGTGACCGGCGCATCCTGGTCATGAAGCAGCCGATCGGCGTCTGCGCCGCCATCACGCCCTGGAACTTCCCGGCGGCCATGGTCACCCGCAAGGTGGCGCCCGCCCTCGCCGCCGGCTGCACGGTAGTGATCAAGCCTGCCGAGCAAACGCCCCTGACCGCGCTGGCCTTGGCCGAACTTGCGTTCCGGGCCGGTTTTCCGCCGGGCGTGATCAACGTCGTCACCGGCTCGGCGGCGGCCGCGCCGATCATCGGCGGCGAACTGACCGCCAACCCCGTCGTTCGCAAGCTCTCTTTCACAGGCTCGACGGAAATCGGCAGGCTGCTGATGGCACAGTGCGCGCCGACCGTCAAGAAGCTTTCCCTGGAACTCGGCGGCAACGCCCCGTTCATCGTCTTCGACGACGCCGACGTCGATGCCGCCGTCGAGGGCGCCATCACCTCGAAGTATCGCAATGCCGGCCAAACCTGCGTCTGCGCCAATCGATTGCTGGTGCAGGAGGGGATTTACGACGCCTTCGCCGCCCGTTTCGGCGAGAAGGTCGCGCAACTGCAGGTCGGCGCCGGCATGGAGACCGGCGTCACCCAGGGACCGCTGATCGACCGGGCGGCGCTGAGCAAGGTCGAGGCGCTGATCGCCGACGCCGTCGCCAAGGGCGCGCGCATCGTCACCGGCGGCAAGCGCCATGCCAGGGGCGGCACCTTCTTCGAACCGACCGTGCTGGCCGACGTCACGACCGACATGCGCTGCGCGCGCGAGGAAACCTTCGGTCCGGTGGCGCCGCTGTTGCGCTTCAAGGACGAAGCCGAGGCCATCGCGCTTGCCAACGCCACGGAGTACGGCCTGGCCAGCTACTTCTACGCCCGGGACGTGGCGCGCACCTGGCGCGTGGCCGAAGCGCTCGAATACGGCATGGTCGGCATCAATACCGGCGTGTTCTCGAACGAGGTCGCGCCGTTCGGCGGCGTCAAACAGTCAGGGATCGGCCGGGAAGGCTCGCGCTACGGCATCGACGAATATCTTGAGATGAAATACGTCTGCCTCGCCGTCTAGCGAGGCGACAGCCAGGAACGTCCCTTGTGCCACGCCTGCCAGGCGACGAACGCGCGCCGCATCCAGCGCAAGGCGGTGCGCGGCCGGGCGACCAGCAGCGCAATCCCGACCGCCAGGACGGCAGTGGGATGTCGCTGCACCCACTGCACCCCTCGGCCGACGCGATCGATGCCCGCCAACAATGGCCGAACGCCGTGCGCTTGGGCTATCCAGCGATCCCGCAGCTGGGCGCTTTGAAACTGCAGGCGCTGCTTCTTCAACGCCAGTTCATGGAGGCGGCGGTTCATGGCGACTGACTTTTGCCGCTGACCTCGGCTCGCAGCTGATCGCGCTTAAGCTCTTCCAGGCTGGCTTCGAACAGCTTGGCGGGCGTGCCGGCAAGTCGCCGGGCCGTCATGGCCGCCCCCGCGCCGGCAAGCAGAAACACGGCGGCGGCAAGCCCCAGCACCAGCAGGCGATGGCTGTCCCACAGCAAAACGGTCAGAAAGACGGCCAGAAACACCGCCCCCACCGCCAGCAAAAAAATCGCCGCGCCGCCGTACGCCAGGATGGCGAGCAGCCGCGCCTTTTCTTCCCGTACTTCGGTGGATAGCAGCTCCAGCCTGACCTTGGCCAGCGCAATGCCCGTGACGAGCAAGCCCCTCAGCGTGTCGAGCACGCCGCCGGAAGGAGCGTCGCTCATGGCGAACTCAGCGACGGCCGATCAACAGCCCGACGATCAGGCCGACGCCCGCCGCAATGCCCACCGAGCGCCACGGATTGGCTTGCACGTAATCATCCGCCGCATGCCCGACTTCCTTGGCTTTCTCGACCGCCGCCGCCTGCGCATCGGCGAGATTGGCGCGCGCGTTGGCCAGGCTGCTCTGGATCTTGCCGCGCAACTCGGTCACCCTATCGCCCGCCTGACTGGCGGTGGCGCGCAGCAACTCGTCCGCATCCGCCATCACGACCTTCATGTCGGAAATCAGTTTGTCCTTGCTTGCCACGGTCACGTCGTTCATGGTGTTTCCCTTTCCTCTATGGCCAATTACCGATGACAGGCTAACGTCTTTGCCAAAGTCATGCAATGACACAGGTCATATCGCTTCGATCGCGCTCGTAGCAGAACCTCGGTACACCGCCATCGCGCACTACCATGCCGCCCAGTCGTAATCGACCGTCAGGGGCGCATGGTCGCTGAAACGCCGTTCCTTGAATACCGCCGCCCTGCGCGCCGCCGCGCCCATCTCCGGCGTGGCGATCTGGTAGTCGATGCGCCAGCCGACATTCCGGGCCCAGGCCTGGCCGCGATTCGACCACCACGTGTAAGCCTCGCCGGTCGCCTCGGGATACAGGCGCCGATAGACATCCACCCAGCCCTGCCGGTCAAACACCTGGCCGAGCCATGCGCGCTCCTCCGGCAGGAAACCGGAATTCTTCTGATTCGACTTCCAGTTCTTCAGATCGATTTCCCGGTGAGCGATGTTCCAGTCGCCGCAAATGACGATCTCCCGGCCTTCCGCGCGCAAGGCGGCCAGGTGCGGCAGGAATTCGTCCATGAAACGGAACTTTGCCTGTTGCCGTTCCGGCGAGCTGGACCCGGACGGCAGATAGACGGAAATCACGGAAAACTTCTTCCAATCAGCGCGGACGTAACGGCCCTCGGCATCGAACTCGTCGTTGCCGAAGCCGATCGTCACCCGCTCCGGCGCACGCCGGGCATAAATGCCGACGCCGCTGTAGCCTTTCTTCTCGGCGTGGTGGAACCACCCGGTGAAACCTGCCGGCGAGCGCATTGCGGCTTGCAGGTCGGCGTCCTGGGCCTTGAGTTCCTGAACGCACAGGATGTCCGCGTCCTGATCGGCCAGCCAGTCGAAGCATCCCTTGCCGGTCGCCGAGCGAACGCCGTTGAGATTCAGGGTAATGATGCGTAGCATTTGCGTTTCCAACAGGAGCCAGCATGGATTTTAGTCGCGAGTTCATCGCCTTCGCGTGCGACCGAGGCGTATTGCGGTTCGGCGAGTTCAAGACCAAGGCCGGACGGCTGTCGCCTTATTTCTTCAACGCCGGATTGTTCAGCGAAGGCGCGTCGCTGGGGCGCCTGGCCGATTTCTACGCCCGGGCGATCATCGCGTCGGGCATCGGCTTCGACGTCCTGTTCGGGCCGGCTTACAAGGGCATCCCGCTGGCGGCGACCACCGCGGTCGCACTCGCCGGGAAGGGGCGCGACACGCCGTTCGCCTATAACCGCAAGGAGGCCAAGGATCACGGCGAAGGCGGCACGCTGGTCGGCGCGCCGCTGGCGGGCCGCGTTCTGGTCATCGACGACGTGATCTCGGCGGGCACCTCGGTGCGCGAGTCGGTGGACCTGATCCGCGCCGCCGGCGCCACGCCCGCCGGCGTCGTCATTGCTCTCGACCGCCAGGAACGCGGGCAGGGCAGCCGGTCCGCCGTGCAGGAGGTAGAGGCGAATTACGGCATCCCCGTGATCGCCGTCGCCACCCTGGTCGATCTCATCGCTTATCTTCAGGGCAATCCCGCGCTCGAGCGGGTGCTGCCGGCGGTTGCGCGCTATCGGGAACAGTATGGCGTGGCATAGCGCATTCTGGCTGGCGGCGGCCGCCGCCTTATTCTCCCTCCCGGCGGGCGCCCGCACCTTCTGCTGCAGCGACGAAGCGGGTCGCCGGGTTTGCGGCGACATCCTGCCCGTCGAGTGCCAAAAGCGTCCCTATCAGGAATTCGACGGGCGCGGGGTGGTCGTCCGGAATTACGAGGGTCCGATGACGGCGGAGGAACGCAGCCGCCGGGAAGCCGAGCGCGCGCGCAAGCAGGAAGAAGAGCGTCAGGCCAGGGAACTCGAGCGCAGCAACCGCGCCTTGCGCGCTAGCTATGCCAGCGTGAGCGATATCGACGCCAAGCGCGACCGGCTGCTGGCCGAGGCCAACGAAAACCTGAAGCAGGCGCGGGAAGACCTGAACGCCGCCCTCGCACACAAGCACAAGCTCGACATGGAGGCGGAGTTCTTCCAGAAGAAGCCGATGCCCGACGCGCTGAAATCAGAGCTCCGCGAAAACCAGGAGGAACTGGCAAGGCTCCAGGCAACGGTGGACGACAAAAAACGGGACATCGCCGCCATCGAGGCGCACTTCGACGATGAGAAGAAGCGCTTCCTCAGCCTGGTGGGCGGCCGCCGCTGACGATCAAGCGCCGAGTTTGCGCCGCAACAGGTCGTTGACCTGCTGCGGATTGGCCTTGCCCTTGGTGGCTTTCATGATCTGACCGACCAGGGCATTGAAGGCCTTTTCCTTGCCGGCGCGGAATTCCTCGACGGACTTCTGGTTGGCGGCCAGCACTGCGTCGATGATGGGTTCTATCGCCGAGGCATCGGACACCTGCTTGAGGCCGCGCGACTCGAT
>JAGVUA010000084.1 GCA_019136545.1 Betaproteobacteria bacterium | reverse complement strand
CCAATACGAGCCATTCGAGATTGTGACGCGCCAGGAAGCCGGTGAAATGCAGCACCAGGATCGTGATGGCAACGATGTAGTAAAGGATGAACAGCATCTCGACAGTCTCTCTTTCCGTATGGTTCGAGAATCTTGGCGGAGAGGGCGGGATTCGAACCCGCGTTAGGCTTTCACCTAAACACGCTTTCCAGGCGTGCGACTTAAACCACTCATCCACCTCTCCCTAGTGGCCGGCGATTGTACCTTGATTGCCGCCGCAGTTGTTCCGTCGTGGCGCTTGCGCACAGCGCGGCTATTGCTCGGTATGCCGCAGCGACAGGTCGACGGCGCGGACGTCTTTGGTCAATCCGCCGATCGATATCCGATCGACGCCGGTTTCGGCAATGGCGCGCACGGTTTGCAGCCTGATGCCTCCCGAGGCTTCCAGTTCGGCGCGGCCGGCGGTCAGGACTACCGCTTCGCGCATCGTCGCGAGATCCATGTTGTCGAGGAGGATCATGGTCGCGCCGCAGTCGAGCGCTTCGGCAAGCTGGCTCAGGGTTTCGACTTCGATCTGGATGAATATGCGATTGCCGGCCAGTCCGCGCGCCTGCTCCAGCGCGCGCGGAATGCCGCCGGCGGCGATGATGTGATTTTCCTTGATCAGGATGCCGTCATACAGGCCGAGCCGGTGATTGGCGCCGCCGCCGCAGCGCACCGCGTACTTCTGGGCCAGCCGAAGCCCCGGCAGCGTCTTGCGCGTGTCGACGATGCGGGCGCCCGTGCCGGCCACCGCATCGACATACCGCCGGGTCGTCGTCGCGACGCCCGACAGCAGTTGCAGGAAATTGAGCGCGGCGCGCTCGGCCGTCAGCAATGGCCGCGTGCCCGCTTGGATTTCGCAAAGCGTCTGCCCTACCGCGATTCGCTGCCCGTCGTTGGCGTGCCAAACGATCTCGGCGTCCGCGTCGAGTTGCTGGAAGCAGGCATCGAACCAAGCCTGGCCGGCCAGGACGGCATCCTGCCGGCTGATGACGGTGCCGGAGGATTGGTGCCCCCCCGGCGTCAGCATGGCGGTGAGATCGCCGCTACCGATATCCTCGATCAGCGCGGCGGCGACATTGCGGTCGATTTCCGCGGTCAGGTGCAAGGCAAAATCCATGTTTATCCCCTTTTCAGCCCCATTCTAGCGTCGTCTTTCGCCATTGCCGCGAAGATCCCGCAGCCGACGATGACGGTCATGCCGGCGATCGAAATCAAGTCGGGCCATTGTCCGTGCCACAGCCCGCCGAGCAGCGTGGCCCAAATCAGTTGGGCGTAGAGAAACGGCGCGAGCCGAGAGGCCGTCGCGTGCCGGAATGCGTGCGTTAGCAGGTAGTGGCCCAGGCCGCCGTAAAGCGCCAGCGATGCGATCATGACGGCTTGGCCGACGCTGGGCATCGGACCGTACCAGTTCCAGGGCAGCGCCAGCGACATGGTGACGGTACCCACCAGCGCCGTGTAGAACACCATGGTGAGCGGTTGTTCCGTGCTGGCCAGCCGGCGTGTCTGCACGTGGTAGAAGCTGTAGCAGAGGGCGGCGAGCATGGCGAAGACGATGCCGTCGGCCGGCAAGTCGCCGCTTGGCCGGACGATCAGCAGCGTGCCGCCGAAGCCGGCCAAGGCCGCCAGCCAGCGTCTCGACCCGACGTGTTCGCCGAGCATGGGGCCGGCCAGCAAGGCGACGATCAGCGGCGTGATGAACAGCAGGGCGGTGGTTTCGGCCAGCGGCATCACCCGGAAGGCGGCCATGGCGAAGCCGGTGACGCCGACCAGCAGCAAGGCCCGCGCGATCTGGGCGATGGGCCGGGCCGTGGCGATGAGCCTAAGGCGACGCGACGGCCCGAACAGGATGAGCATCAACAGCAGATGGACGCTGTAGCGCGCCCACACCAGCAAAGGCACGTTGAAGGTTTGCGACAGGTGCTTGGAGGTGGCGTCGAGCAAGGCAAAGCAGAATACCGCCGACAACATCAAGGCCACGCCCAGCCAGGGGCGGGGCTCAGGTGTCGGCAGCACCGGCCACCCAGCGGTTCAGGCGCGCGCGCGCGGCGCCGACGATCTCGCCGGCGGTCAAGCCGATGGGCCCCGTGCCGGCGGCGACCAGATCGTCCGCCGCGCAGCCGTGGAGGTGCGTCGCGGCCAGCAGGGCGGCCTCGGCCGGCCACGCCTGCGCCAGCAAGGCGGTGATCATGCCGGTGAGCACGTCGCCGCTGCCGGCGGTGGCGAGACCGGCGTTGCCGGTGGTATTGATCCACCAGCGGCCATCGGGCCGCGCGACGACGGTGCCGCAGCCCTTGAGCGCCACCAGGGCCTGGCTTCGCCGGGCCAGCGCCACTGCCGACGCCACGCGATCGGCCTGTACCGCCTCGGTGCTTGTTCCGAGCAGACGGGCGGCTTCGGCGGGATGAGGCGTCACTATCGTCGGCGCGCTGCGGCGGCTGACTTTGGCGGCGAGCACGGGATGACGGGCCAGCAGGTTGAGCGCGTCCGCGTCGAGCACCAGCGGGACCGCAATGTCGATCGATCGGCGCAGCAGCGCACGCGCGCGGTCAGAGTCGCCGAGGCCGGGGCCGACGGCCAGGGCCGTGGCGAGATCGAACACAGCGTCGGGCGTTCGCAGCATCAGTTCCGGTTGCATTGGATCGACCGGCAGTGCCTCGAGCATGCCGACATGGACTTTGCCGGCGCCGAGTCCCAGTGCCGCCCTGCCAGCCAGCAGCGCGGCGCCCGCCATGCCTGGCGCGCCGCCGAGCATGCCGACGTCGCCGAAGCGGCCCTTGTGGCTGTTGCGCGGTCGCGGCCGCAGGTGCGAGCGGAACAACTGCGGCTCGACCAGGCCGCCTTCCGGATCCTCGCAGACGAGGCCCAGCGTGTCGATGCGGATCTCGCCGCAATGATCGGGTCCGTCGCCCGTGTAGAGTCCGGGCTTGCCGGCGATGAAAGTCAGCGTGCGCGAGGCGCCGACCGCCATGCCGAGCACGCGGCCGGTATCGGCGCAAAGACCGCTGGGCACGTCGACCGCCAGGATGGGGCAGCCCAGCCGGTTGATGCGTCCGATCAACTCGGCGGCCCGGCCTTCGATCGGCCGGGTCAGGCCGATGCCGAACAGGCCGTCCACCGCGAGCGCCCAGTCGTGCGCCGGAATCTCGCCGAGGGTCTTGCCGCCGACGGTCAGCCAGGCTTCGAGCGCCGCCCGGGCATCGCCCGGCAGATGTTCCGGATCACCAGCGAGGACGACGACGGGGGCCATGCCTTTTCCCTTGAGCAGGCGTGCCGCCACCAGCGCATCGCCGCCATTGTTGCCGGGACCGGCGACCATCAGCAGCGGCGCGCCGGCATCGGGCAGCATGCGCTGGATTTCGGCGGCCAGGGCGGCGCCGGCGCGTTCCATCAGCGGCGGATCGCTGTCGGCGTGGCGCGCCTCGACGGCGCGCAGGGCGGGACTGCGCAGGATGGGCGGGGTCATGGCGGCATTGTAGCCGCCGGGGATCAGGCGGGCGACGACTGTCCGGCCAGCAGCAGGCGTTGCCGCGCCTTTTCGTTGGCGCGGGCATCGAGCCAGTTGCGGCCGGCGATCATCAGTCCGAGCACGAAGAACGCGCCGGGCGGCAGGATGCCGACCAGGAAACCGGGATAGTCCTCGGGCAGCACCTGGATGGCTTGGGCGCCAGGAATGATCATGTCGATTCCCGACAGCACGGTGCCTTGTCCGATGAACTCGCGGACGACGCCAAGCACGGACAGCACGGCCGTCAGGCCGATGCCCATCATGAAGCCGTCCCAGGTCGAAACGCCCACCGGGTACTTGGCGGCGAAGGCCTCGACGCGGGCGAGCACGATGCAGTTGGTGACGATGAGCGGAATGAAGATGCCGAGCACCAGATAAAGGTCGTGCAGCCACGCGTTCATGGCCAGGTCCACGACCGTCACCAGGGCGGCGATGATGAGGATGAAAATCGGGATGCGCACTTCGTAGGGGATGAAGGAACGCAATGCCGACACCGCGAAGTTGGAGATGGCCATGACCAGCGCCGTCGCCAGGCCAAGACTGAAGGAACTGATCAGACTGGTGGTGATCGCCAGCGTCGGACAGAGACCGAGCACCTGGCCGAGAATGGGATTCTGTTTCCAGAGGCTGTTGTAGGCGATATCGCGGTAGGCGCTCATAACCGTGCCTCCGCAGGACCGCGCCAAGGAAGCAAGCACCTTCCCGTGGGGGACGGCGAGCCGGAAGTGCGGGCGTGGGGGATCATGGACTACTCCTCGAAATGGGTGCCGGCCGATTGCGCGAACAGCTGATCGCGGTGGGCAGCGATCCAGGCGAGCGCCCGGCCGCTGGCGTTCGTGATGGCGCGCGCGGAGATGGTTGCCCCGACGCGAGCATCGAACACGCCGCCATCCTTGCGGACCTTCCACTGCGCGATGGCGATCTGGTCGAGGCCCTTGCCGTCGAATTGGCCGATCCAGGGCTTCGCCTTGTTCTTGTCCTTCTTGGGGTCGATGTAATCGCCCAGGCCGGGGGTCTCCTTGTGCGCCGTGACGCGCATCGCCAGCAGACGGCCGTCGGCGCCGACGGCGAGCAGCAGCTTGATCTGGCCGGAGTAGCCGTCCGGTGCCGCCGCCTCCGCGACCAGCGCCACCGGCGCGCCGTCGCGCCGCGCCCGGAAAACGATCGACGGCTCGTCGTCCAGGCCCAGGGCGGGCACCGGCGGCAGGTTGATGCCGTCGGCGAGCAGGTCGTTGTCGTAGAGCGATTCCGGCAGCACCTCGCCGATGAGCTGCATTTTCTCGGCCCGGATGCTTTCGTCGATGGCCGGCTTGGTGGCGAAGAACGTAGTGGCCATCAGGCCGGTGAAGGCCAGAGTGAACAACACCAAGACGATCGCCGAGCTCGATGAGATGCGTATCGTCTCCTTCACGACGTGCCTCCCTTGTCGCCCTTGTAGCCGAACACCGGCGGCTGGGTATGCATGTCGATCAGCGGGACGCACATGTTCATGAGCAGCGTGGCGAAGGCAATGCCGTCGGGGTAGGCGCCGAACACGCGGATGATCCAGGTGATCAGCGCCACGCCGGCCGCGAAGATCAGCTTGCCTCGCGGCGTCGTCGCGCCGGACACGGGATCGGTGACGATGAAGAAGGCGCCGATCATGGCGCCGCCGGTGAGGAGATGGAATTGCGGGCCGGCGAATCGTTCCGGTGCCGCGAGGCAGGCGGCGCCGGCGATCAGCGCCAGGGTGGCGAGAAACGCCGCCGGCATGTGCCAGGTGATGATGCGCTGCTGGATCAGCCACAGGCCGCCGACCAGGTAGCCGACGGCGATCCATTCCCAGCCCTTGCCGCCGATGTTGCCGAACGTGGCGTTGCTGCCCAGCACGCCGGCCACGGTGGCGTGCGCTTCCGGCGTGTGCAGCGCCGTGCGCAACGCATCCAGCGGGGTTGCCATGACCACGGCGTCGAGATGCCGGGCACCGAAGATGGCGGTCATCTGCGCATGGAAATCCGTGAAGCCGACCGCCGGCCATTGCGACATGAGTTGCGGATAAGCGACGATCATGACGCAAAAAGCGACCATCGCCGGGTTGAAGGGGTTCTGGCCGAGACCGCCGTAAAGATGCTTGGCAACGACGATGGCGATGAGCGTGCCGAGCACCACCAGCCACCAGGGCGCGATGGGCGGAAAGGTGAGGGCGATCAGCCAGGCCGTGACCAGCGCGCTGCCGTCGGTCAGGAACATCCACACCGGCCGGCCGCGCAACCGCAATACCGCGGCTTCGGCCGCGAGCGCGGTGATCGAGGCGATCGCGATCTGGACCAGGACTGCCGCCCCGAAAAACCAGACGTAGATGGCGGTGCCGGGAATCAGGGCGACCAGCACCCGCAGCATGACGCTGGTGACGCTGGCGGGCTGGCGGAAGAAGGGCGAATTATCAAGCATCGGACTTTGCTTCCGTGTTGGCGGTCCGGCGCGCTTCGGCCTCGGCAACCTGCGCCTGTTGTTCGGGGGTCAGGCTGTCCGTGTTCCGGGGCCTGACGGCGTCCTGTTGCGTCTTGGCCTTGCCCATGGCCGACGCGATCAGCGCCTTGTGGGCATCCTCCGCGGCGGCGGCGCCGTCCGCGGTGGCTTGACCGGCCAGTTTGGCCTTGGTTTCCGCCGCCTTCGCGGCGAGCTTGGCGGCCTTTTCCTGCTTTTCGCGTTCCTCGCGCGCCAGCCGGAATTCGTAATAGTCGCGCGCCTGATCCGCCGCTGCCTTCTCCTGCTCGCGCGCCCAGATTTCGCTCTTGGCGAAGCGGTAATAGTCGACCAGCGGGATGCGCGACGGGCAGACGTAGGCGCAGCAGCCGCACTCGATGCAGTCGAACAGGTGATATTCCTGCGCCTTGCCGAAGAGCTTGGCGCGCGAGAACCAGTACATCTCGAAGGGCGTCAGGTCGGCCGGGCAGGCCTTGACGCACTCGCCGCAGCGGATGCAGGGCATTTCCGGCGGCGGCGGCGGGAACATGGCCGGCGAACCGACCAGGACGCAGTTGGTGGCCTTGACCACCGGCACTTCGTCGCCCGGCATGCGGAAGCCCATCATCGGCCCGCCCATGATCAGCCGGTCCGTGTCGGGTTTAGGGCCGCAGAGCGCGACGAGCTCGCGCATCGGCGTGCCGAAACGAACTTCGAAGTTGCCGGGCCGTTCGACGTTGCCGGCCACCGTGACGATGCGCGAAATCATCGGCCGGCCCAGCTCGAGCGCGTCGTGGATCGCGTGCGCGGTGCCGGTGTTGAAGCACTGCACGCCGTAGTCGGTGGAACGCTTGCCGTGCGGCACCTCGATGCCGGTGAGCACGCGGATCAATTGTTTCGCGCCGCCCGCCGGATAGCGCGTCGGCACGGCGACGACTTCCAAACGCTCCTCGCCCGTCCGTTCGATCGCCGCCTTCATCGCGGCGATCGCCTCCGGCTTGTTGTCCTCGATGCCGACCAGCACCCGCGCGGCCTGGGTCAGGTCGCGCAGGATGCCGGCGCCGCGCACGACGCCTTCGGGCCGTTCGCGCATCTGCATGTCGTCGCAGGTGATGAAAGGCTCGCATTCGGCGCCGTTGATCACCAGCGTGTCGAGATGGCCGCGCTTGCCCGGATTGACCTTCAGATAGGACGGGAACACGGCGCCGCCGAGGCCGACGACGCCGGAATCGCGGAGAATGTCGCGCACGGCATTGGGCGACATCTCGCGCCAGGGCACGGGAGCATGGTCGATCCATTCGTCCCGGCCATCCGGCTCGAGAATCACGCAGAGCGCCGAAAGCCCGGAGGTATGCGGCATGCGGCGCATTTCCATGGCCTTGACGAGGCCGGACGTGGAGGCATGTACGGCGGAGGTGACATTGCCGTCGGGCGCGCCGACCATTTGCCCTTTCCGGACCCGTTCGCCGACCGTCACGGTCGGCCGCGGAATGCCGCCGATGCTCTGATGCAGCGGGATGACGAATTCCGCCGGTAACGGCGCCGCCTGTATCGGTTGCAGGATCGACGGCGCCTTGTGGTAGGCAGGTTTGACGCCGCCGTGGAAGGAAAAGAGGCGTCGGCTCATGCGGCCTTCCTGGGCGTGATCTCGAACACGGGATATTTCCACTTCCAGTTATCCACCGTTTCGGCGATCGGCTTCATTGCGATGCAGTCGACCGGGCAGGGTTCCACGCACAACTCGCAGCCGGTGCACTGCGGAGCGATCACGGTGTGCATCTGCTTCGCGGCGCCGACGATGGCGTCGACCGGGCAGGCCTGGATGCACAGCGTGCAGCCGATACAGACATTTTCGTCGATGACGGCGACGCTTCGCGGCTTTTCGATGCCATGTTCGCCCGAGAGCGGCTTGAATTCGCGACCGAGCAGGTCGGCCAGCCTGCGGATGCCGTCCTCGCCGCCGGGCGGGCAGCAGTTGATCTCGGCGTCACCATTGGCGATGGCCTGGGCATAGGGGCGACACCCCGGGTAACCGCACTGGCCGCACTGGGTCTGCGGCAGGATGCTGTCGATCTTCTCGACCAGCGGATCGCCTTCGACGCGGAATTTCACGGCGGCGAAACCGAGGGCGCCGCCAAGGATGATCGCGCCCAGCGCCATGACCAGAAGGGCGCTGAGCATTTAGGCTGCCGTCGGGCCGCCCCAAAGCGGCGCATGCCGACCCGCGAGGGGTGACGCGCCGGGATTGCGAGCGTGGTGGTGGGTCATTACTTGTACTTGTCCAATCCCGCGAAGCCCATGAAGGCGAGGCTCATGATGCCGCCGGTGATGAAGCCGATGGCGGTGCCGCGGAAATTCTTCGGGATGTCGGCGCCGTCGAGCCGTTCGCGCACGCCGGCGAACAGCACCAGCGCCAGCGTGAAGCCGAGCGAGCTGCCGAAACCGAACAGCAGGGATTCGAAAAAGCCGTGCTTCTGCGTGATGTTGAGCAGCGGAATGCCGAGTACGGCGCAGTTGGTGGTGATCAGCGGCAGGTAGATGCCGAGCACCTGATGCAGCACCGGACTGGTCTTCTGGATGACGAGTTCCGTCAGCTGGACGATGGCGGCGATGGTGACGATGAAGGCCAGGGTGCGCAGGTATTCCAGGTTGTTCGGGATCAGCAGCCAGCTGTCGATGACGTAGCTGGTGCCGCAGCCCAGCGTCAGCACGAAAGTAGTGGCGGCACCCATGCCGACGGCGGTTTCCAGCTTCTTGGAGACGCCCATGAACGGGCACAGTCCGAGGATGCGGACGAGGACGACGTTATTGACGAGAACGGCGCCGAGAATGATGAACAAATAACTGGCCATGGGGAACGTCTACCTGCCGGAGATGCCCAGCGTGGGGAAACCTACGAATTATCGCTGCTCGCCATTCATTAGACAACCCTGAAATGCTGATGGTTGTTGTCACCTCGCCGGCAGGCCGGCCGTGGCGGCGACGCATTCCCTGACCAGATCGGGACCCTTGAAGACGAGGCCCGAATAGACCTGCACCAGCGCGGCGCCGGCGTCGAGCTTTGCCCTGGCCTTGGCGCCGTCGACGATGCCGCCGGCGGCGATCACCGGCAGTTCGCCGGCCAGGGCCAAAGTCAGCCGTCGCAGCACGCCGGTGGAGCGTTCGAACAGCGGCGCGCCGGAAAGCCCGCCGGCTTCGTCGCCGTGTTTCAGACGCTCGACGCCCTCGCGGGAGAGCGTGGTGTTGGTCGCGATGACGCCGTCGATGCGGTGGCGGCGCAGTGCGTCGGCGATGTTGACGATCTGCGCCTCGTCGAGATCGGGCGCGATCTTCAGCGCCATCGGCACGTAGCGGCCGTGCGTCTGGGCCAGCGCGACCTGGCGGGCCTTGAGCGCGCCAAGCAGGGCGTCGAGTTCGGATTCGCCTTGCAGCTGGCGCAGGTTCTTGGTGTTCGGGCTGGAGATGTTGACCGTGACGTAGCTGGCGTGGCCATAGACCTTGTCCAGGCAAGCGAGGTAGTCGTCGGCGGCGCGCTCGATCGGGGTGTCGAAATTCTTGCCGATGTTGATGCCGAGGATGCCGCGGTACTTCGCGGCCTTGACGTTGGCGACCAGGGCATCGACGCCGTGGTTGTTGAAGCCCATGCGGTTGATGATGCCCTGCGCTTCGGGCAGCCGGAACAGGCGCGGCCGCGGGTTGCCCGGCTGCGGCCGCGGCGTGACCGTGCCGACTTCAATGAAGCCGAAGCCCCAGTTCGCCAGCGCGTCGATGATCTCGCCGTTCTTGTCGAGGCCGGCGGCCAGGCCGACGCGGTTGGGGAAGTCGAGCCCCATGACCTTGGCCGGCGAGGCGCGTGGCGGCCGGTAGGCCGGCAGCACGCCGGTCTTCTGCAGTGCCGCGAGGCCGGACAGCGTCAGTTCGTGGGCGGTTTCCGGATCGAGCGCGAAGACGAACGGCTTGACCAGGCAATAGGGCAGCATCATGCGGCATCCTTCGGGCAATGACGAGCGGCGCGGTGCCGCCAGGCGCGAACGAGAAACAGGCGATAAGCGAAGCGCGTGACGAGGTAACCCAGCGCCGCCAGCATCGACGCCAGCAGCACCAGGCCGACGAGCAGCGGTTCGCCGAGATGGATCGTCCAGGCAGTCAGTTGATCGATCCAGGCCAGCAGGCCGGCATCGCCATATTCCGGCGGCGCGACGAAAAGGGCGCCGTCCGCCATGCCGAACAGCCCCAGCGTGAATTTGCCGATGGCGAAGGCGGCCACGTACAGGGGCACGATGGTCACGGGGTTCGTGTAGAGCGTGGTGAATAGCGCCAGCGGCAGGTTCACCTTGAAGAGCACCGCGCCGATGGCTGCGCCGAGCATCTGGAACGGCCCCGGAATCAGGCCGCAGAACATGCCCGTGGCGACGGCGCCGGCCGCCGAATGGCGATTGAGGTGCCAGAGCCGGGGGTGGAGCAGCGTCGATTCGAAGGGAGCCAGCCAGCGATTGCCGCGAATGGCTTCGTGGTCGGGCAGGTACTTCCGCAAGTGCTTGCGCATCGGCGAATTCTACCGGCTTCTGCTCTAATCGCCCTCGCCATGCGACTCGCCATCCTCGCCTTCGCCGCCGGCATTCTGGCCTTGCAGATGCGGGCGGAACTGCCCGCCCCGGCTTGGCTGGGCGCGGCCGGCGCGTGCGGATGCCTGCTGCTGTTCGCCGCCAGGCGCGGGTCCTGGCTGGCGATTCCGGGCGCGGTGCTGATCGGCTTCGCCTGGGCCGGCGCCTGGGCGGGCCTCAGGCTGGCCGACGAATTGCCTTCGGCCAACGAAGGACGGGATGCCGAGATCGTCGGCGTCGTCGCCGGCCTGCCGCAGCGGTTCGAGAACGGCGTGCGCTTCGACTTCGACGTCGAGCGCGCTCCTTTCGCCGTGCCGGCGCAGATTTCGCTGGCCTGGTACCGGGGCTGGCGGCCGCAGGAAGACGACGAATTTCACCCGCTGCCGACGATCCGCGCCGGTGAGCGCTGGCAACTGACGGTGCGGCTCAAGCGGCCGCACGGCAACATGAATCCGCACGGCTTCGATTACGAGGCCTGGCTGTTCGAGCGCGGCATCCGGGCGACCGGCTACGTGCGCAAGTCCGACGGCAACCGCCGGCTGGAAGCGCTCGTCGCCGAACCCGGCTACCTCGTCGAACGCTGGCGCCAGACCCGCCGCGGCCATTTCCAGCGCGCGCTCGGCGAGGCGCCCTACGCCGGCGTGCTGGTGGCCCTGGCGATCGGCGACCAGCGGGCCATCGAGCCCGCGCTGTGGCAGGTCTTCGCGCGCACCGGCGTCACGCACCTGCTCAGCGTGTCCGGCCTGCACGTGACCATGATCGCGGGACTGGCGGCGTGGCTGGCGGGCTGGGGCTGGCGCCGTTCGTCCTGGCTCATGCTGCGGCTGCCGGCGCAGAAGGCTGCGGCGGCGATCGGCTTCCTCGCCGCGCTGGGCTACTGCCTGCTGTCCGGTTTCGCGGTGCCGGCGCAGCGCACGCTCTACATGCTGGCGGTCGTGGCGCTGGCGTTGTGGACGGGGCGGACGACGGCCGTCAGCCGCGTGCTGGCGCTGGCCCTGCTGCTGGTGCTGCTGCTCGACCCCTGGGCGGTGCTGGCGGCGGGGTTCTGGCTCTCGTTCGGCGCCGTCGGCCTGTTGTTCTACGTCGGCGCCGGACGCCTCGGCGACGGCCATTGGCTCAGGACCTGGAGCGGGGCGCAATGGGCGGTGACCCTGGGCATGGTGCCGGCGCTGCTGGCGCTGTTCCAGCAATTCTCGCTGGTGTCGCCGTTCGCCAACGCGATCGCGATTCCGGTCGTCAGCCTGCTGGTGACGCCGCTGGCCTTGCTCGGCGCCCTGCCGTTCGGCGAACCGCTGCTGTGGCTGGCGCACTGGCTCACGGAATGGCTGATGCGGCTGCTGCACTGGTTGTCCGCATCGGACTGGGCGGTATGGCAGCAGCAGGCGCCGCCGGCCTGGACGGTGGCGCTGGGCATCGCGGGCGTCGCCTGGCTGCTGCTGCCGCGCGGCTTTCCGGCGCGCTGGGTCGGCGCCGTCTGCCTGCTGCCGCTGGTGGCGATGCCGGTCGAGCGGCCGGCGCCGGGCGAGGTGATGGTGCGCATGCTCGATGTCGGCCAGGGGCTGGCCGTGCATGTCCAGACCGCCCACCATGACCTGCTCTACGATACGGGGCCGGCTTTTTCGGCCGACGCCAACAGCGGCAACCGCATCATCGTGCCTTACCTGCGCGCCATCGGCGTCCGAAAGCTCGATGCGCTGGTGGTCAGCCACCAGGACAATGACCACGCGGGCGGCGCCCAAGCCGTGCTCGACGCGGTGCCGACATCGCTGCTGATGAGTTCCATACCGGAAAAGCATCCGCTGGCGGCGCTGCCGGTGCCGCGCCGCCGCTGCGCCGAAGGCGAGGCATGGGCGTGGGACGGCATCCGTTTCGAGATTCTGCATCCGCTCGAGACGGATTACGCCTCGGCGCGAAAGAGCAACGCGCTGTCCTGCGTGCTCAAGGTGTCGGCGGCGGGCGGCGCGCTGCTGCTGACCGGCGACATCGAGGCGAGAGAGGAGGCGGCGCTGCTGGCGCGACTGGGCGACAAGCTGGCGTCCGATGTGCTGCTGCCGCCGCACCACGGCAGCCGCAGTTCCTCCTCGTCCGGCTTTCTGGCCGGCGTCGCGCCGCGGCTGACTTTGGTGTCGGCCGGTTACCGCAACCGCTTCGGTCATCCGGCCGCCGAGGTGCTCGAGCGGCTCGCAAAGTCAGGCGCGGCAGTGCGCCGCACCGACGCCGAGGGGGCGCTGACGTTGGGTTTCGGTCGGGACGGCATCGCCGTCAGCGCCGAGCGGCAGGCGCGGCGCCGCTACTGGCATGGCCGCTGATAGACTTGCCGGCGGAGGAGCCATGCGATGGATGCGATGGAAATGCGCCAGAAGACCGTTCAATGCCTGAGCCCGGCGGGCCTGCACGACATGGCCTACGTCGAGTGGGGCGACCCCGCCAACCGCAAGGTGCTGGTCTGCGTGCATGGTTTGACGCGCTGCGGCCGCGATTTCGATTTCCTGGCGCGAGCGCTGGCGGACCAATACCGCGTCGTTTGCCCGGATGTCGTCGGCCGCGGCAGGAGCGCCTGGCTGGGCGACAAGTCCCATTACGCCATTCCGCAGTACTGCGCCGACATGGTGACGCTGCTGGCGCGCGTGGATGCAGACGTGGTTCATTGGCTCGGCACGTCGATGGGCGGGCTGATCGGCATGGCGCTGGCGGCGCAGCCAGGCACGCCCATCAGCCGGCTGGTGCTCAACGACGTCGGGCCGGTGGTTACGGCCGTCTCGATCGCGCGCATCGGCGAATACGTCGGCAAGGCACCGCGCTTTGCCTCCGTCGAACAGGCGGAAGCCTTCCTGCGCATGGTTTCCGCGCCCTTCGGGGCGTTGAGCGATGCCGAATGGCGCCATTTGACCGTGCATGCGCTGCGGCAGGCGGCCGACGGCGTCTGGGAGATGGCCTACGATCCCGGCATCGCCGAGCCTTTCCGGCAGGCCATGGGAGCGGGCCAGGATATCGAGTTGTGGCCGCTCTACGAGGCGATCCGCTGCCCGACCCTGCTTCTGCGAGGCGCCGAGTCCGACTTGTTGACCGCCGGGACCGCCCGGCAAATGGCCGAGCGGGGGCCGAAGGCAAGAGTGGTCGAAATCCCCAAGGTCGGCCACGCGCCCATGCTGATGCATGCCGACCAGATCGGCATCGTGCGCGAGTTCCTCCTGGGGTAAGGCGGAACGCCCGGCCTACCGACCGCCGCCGTTTGGGCTTGATCGACTGCAGGTGGCCCCAGGTCGGCGCCGCGGCGTTACAATGCGTTGTGGCGGGTCTCCCCGCATTGTGGCGCGGTGAACCTGGTCAGGTCCGGAAGGAAGCAGCCACAGCCGATGTCCGCAAGTGCCGGGGGTCAGGCTCGCCACCCTTCGCTTTTGGCGCCGCTCCCCTGCAACATCCTTTTACAAAAGACCGCCCGGTGAAACAGGGCGCTTACAGCCAGCGGATGTAATGGTCTCCATCGCCGATCAACGGCGAGCATTCGACAGGAGAAGGCAATGGAATCCAGCAGGAAGATTTTCATGAACATCGTCGCGGCGGGCATCCTCGGCACCACGGCCGCAGCCTGGGCCGCGCCCGGCATGGGCGGAAGCAATTGCGACGGACCGATGGGCGGCATGAGCATGCGCGGTCCCGGCGCCGGCCGTGGCGATCCGGCGGCGTACGCCGACCAGCGGCTGGCCAGGTTCCGCGCCGACCTCAAAATCACGCCCGAGCAGGAACCGCTTTGGCAGGCCTTCGCCGAAAAGACCAAGGCGGAAGCGGGCAAGGGCTGGCAGGCGATGCGCGACAACGCCCGGGACCTGAGCCTCAGCGCGCCCGAGCGCATGACGCGCATGACCGAGATCATGAAACAGCGCGTGGCGGCGATGGAATCGGTGAACGAGGCGTTCAAGCGGCTTTACGACGGGCTGACGCCCGATCAGAAGCGCGCCGCCGACGTCCACGCCGCGAGAATGGGAGAGAGAGGCCACATGCATCACGGGCATGGACGGCCGATGCAAGGGATGGGGGGCATGGGCGGCATGGGACCGCGGGGCGGCATGCCGCCGGCACCGCCGGCGCCACCGGCAAAGAACTGACGGTTTTCGCTTTCGGCGGAGCGGGGCGTTCCCGGATGGGGCGCCCCGTTCGCTTTGATAGACTACGGCCATGAGCTATCAGGTTCTCGCCCGCAAGTGGCGCCCGAAATCCTTCGCCACGCTGGTGGGGCAGGAGCACGTCGTCAAGGCGCTGACGCATGCGCTCGAGCAGCAGCGCCTGCACCACGCTTATCTGTTCACCGGCACGCGCGGCGTCGGCAAGACCACGCTGGCGCGCATCGTCGCCAAGGCGCTCAACTGCGAGACCGGCATCACCGCAACGCCCTGTGGCACCTGTTCCTCGTGCCAGGAAATCGACGGCGGCCGCTTCGTGGACTACATCGAGCTCGATGCCGCCTCCAACCGGGGCGTCGAGGACATGACCAGCCTGCTGGAGAAGGCGACTTACGCGCCGACGCGCGGCCGCTTCAAGGTCTATGTCATCGATGAAGTGCACCAGCTCTCCGGCCACGCTTTCAACGCCATGCTGAAGACGCTGGAGGAGCCGCCCGAGCACGTCAAATTCATCCTCGCCACCACCGATCCGCAAAAGATTCCGGTGACGGTGCTGTCGCGCTGCCTGCAGTTCAATCTCAAGCAGATGCCGCTGGGCCACATCGTCGATCATCTGGGCCACGTGCTTGCCGCCGAGCAAGTGCCTTGCGAGGCCGCAGCATTGCGCCACATCGCCAAGGCGGCGGCCGGCAGCATGCGCGATGCGCTGTCGCTGCTCGACCAAGCCATCGCCCACGGCGCCGGCAAGGTCGCGGAGGCCGGCGTGCGCGACATGCTCGGCACGGTGGGCGACGACTATCTTTTCGCCATTCTCGACGGCTTGCAGGCCGGGGACGTGCAAGCGATGTTGGCGGTCGCGGACGCCATGGACGAGCGCAGCCTGGCGTTCGAATCGGCGCTGCAGGAACTGGCGACGCTGTTTCACCGCATCGCGCTGCTGCAATTCGCGCCGCAGGCGCTGGCCGACGATGCCGAGCGCACGCGCCTGGCGCCCTATGCCGAGGCGTTCGACGCCGAGTTCCTGCAACTGAGCTACCAGATTGCCATACACGGCCGCGACGACCTGGGTCTGGCACCCGACGAATTCGCGGGCTTCACCATGACCTTGCTGCGGCTGTTTGCCTTCCGGCCCGGCCAGACGCCGGCCGGCGCGGCGCGGCCCCGGCCTGCGGCAGTCACGCCGGCCGCCGCGCCTGCCTCGGTGCCGGTCGCCAGGCCGACCGCTGCGCCCTCGGCTACTGTGCCGACTCCCGGCCCCTCGGCCGCTGCAGCGTCCGATGCCGGCGCGTCGCCAGGACTGACTTTGGCGCAGGCCTCCCCGCCCGCGCCGTCGAAAGCCGCGGCGGACTGGCACGATTTCATCGGCCGCATGCCTTTGTCCGGACTCACCCGGCAGCTCGCCCAGCATTGCGAACTGGCCGACATGGCGGATACGCAGGTAACCCTGCGCCTGCCGCCGGCGCACAAGTCGCTGCTGAACACCAAGCCGCCGCAAGAGAAACTGCAGGCCGAACTGCAGGCCTTGCTCGGCAGGGCCGTCAGGCTCACTATCGTTCTGGGCGAGGCCGAGGGCCTGACGCCCGCCGAACGGTCGCGCAACGAGAAGCGCGAGCGCCAGGAAATGGCGGTCGCCGCCATCGAGGGCGACCCTTTCGTGCGCGATGTGATGGACCTGTTCGATGCCAGCATCGACGAATCGACGATCAAACCTCTATAAGGAGTCAGAGCGATGTTCAACAAGGGCGGCATGGCCAACCTGATGAAGCAGGCCCAGCAGATGCAGCAGAACATGCTGAAGGCGCAGGAAGAACTCAATAACCTGGAAGTCGAAGGACAGTCCGGCGCCGGCATGGTCAAGGTCGTCATGACCTGCAAGCACGACGTCAAGCGCGTCGCCATCGATCCTTCGGTGATGGACGACAAGGAAATGCTCGAGGATCTGATCGCCGCCGCACTCAACGACGCCAATCGGCGCGCCGAACAGACCGCGCAGGAGAAGATGGGCGGATTCACCGCGGGGCTCAACCTGCCTCCCGGGATGAAGCTGCCGTTCTGAAAAGCGGAATCATGAATTTCGGGCGAAGCGGGCAAGTGGACTCCTCCTTCCCGGGATGGGGGCTGGGGAGGCGTCGTTAATGCCATCAGTGTCGTCGCTGGACGACCTGATCGAGGCGCTGCGCTGCCTGCCGGGCGTCGGTCCCAAGTCGGCCCAGCGCATGGCCTACCATTTGCTGCAACGCGATCCGCGCGGGGCCGAGCGCCTCTCGGCGGCGCTCGATCACGCGCTGAAGGTTCTCCGTCGTTGCGCTCGGTGCAATACGTTCACCGAGGACGATGTTTGCGAGCGTTGCCAGTCGCCCAAGCGCGATCCCGCGTTGCTGTGCGTGGTGGAAATGCCCGTCGATCTCAATACCATGGAGCAGACGCATGCCTACAACGGGCTTTACTACGTGTTGATGGGGCGCTTGTCCCCACTCGACGGCGTCGGTCCCAAAGCGCTCGGGTTCGATCGGCTACTGGCGCGCGCGACGGATGGCGTGGTCAAGGAAGTCGTTCTGGCGACCAACTTTACCAACGAGGGCGAGGCGACCGCCCATTACATCTCCGAGATGCTCCACGCCCGTGGCCTGAGGATCAGCCGGATTGCCCGCGGCTTGCCGGTAGGCGGCGAGATCGAATACTCGGATGCGGCAACCGTTGCCCAGGCCCTGATCGAACGTCGGGACTATTGAGGCCAAGTTGCGCACCATAATGGTGCGGTTCTTCATTGGTTTGGTCAGGTCCAGGCTTTTATCGGCAATTCGAGTTCTGTATAATCCATCGGCTTCAGCAGGCTGTCTTGCCGGCATTCAGAGATAACACCATGAGTTGTGACGAAAAAGTCGATTGCGGTCGTCGTCGTTTGCTGGTCGCCACCGCGACCGCGGGCGGTGTGGCCAGCGTCGTCGCTGCCGTCCCGTTCGTGGCCAGCTGGATGCCATCGGAGCGCGCCAAGTCGGCGGGGGCGCCCGTCGAGGCCGATATCAGCAAACTGGGTCCCGGCGAGATGATGACCGTCGAGTGGCGTGGCAAGCCGGTATGGATCATCCGCCGTACCCAGGCAACGCTCGATGAACTGCCGAAGCTGGATGACAAGCTGGCGGATCCGAATTCGGAGAAGCCGATGCAGCCCGAGTATTGCAAGAATCAGTATCGCTCCATCAAGCCGGAGTACCTCGTCGCCGTCGGGATTTGTACCCACCTTGGCTGTTCGCCCACGGAAAAGTTCAAGACCGGTCCCGCGTCCGGAATCGATGCCGATTGGCCCGGCGGCTTCCTTTGCCCATGCCACGGCTCCACTTTCGATCTGGCGGGTCGCGTCTACAAGAACAAGCCGGCGCCGGACAATCTGGAGGTTCCGCCGCACAAGTACCTGAGCGACGCCAAGCTGGTCATTGGCGAAGACACCACGGGAGCGTAAGGCATGGCCGCCGGCAACCTGGACAAGTACAAATCGGATGGCACCAAGCTCGGCAACCTGCTGGAATGGGTGGATGCCCGCTTTCCGGCAACTGCGATGTGGCGGCAGCATCTGTCGGAATACTATGCGCCGAAGAATTTCAACTTCTGGTATTTCTTCGGATCACTGGCGATTCTGGTGCTGGCCATCCAGATCCTCACCGGCGTCTTCCTGGTCATGCACTACAAGCCGGATGCCTCGTTGAATGCCGCCGGCGTGCCGGTGGCCTTTGCCAGCGTCGAGTACATCATGCGCGACGTGCCCTGGGGCTGGCTGATCCGCTACCTGCATTCGACGGGCGCCTCGGCTTTCTTCATCGTCGTCTATCTGCACATGTTCCGCGGCCTGCTCTACGGCTCCTATCGGAAGCCCCGCGAACTCCTCTGGCTGGTGGGCGTGGTGATCTTCCTTGTCCTGATGGCGACCGCATTCTTCGGCTATCTGCTGCCGTGGGGGCAGATGTCCTATTGGGGTGCGCAGGTCATCGTCAATCTGTTCTCCGCCATCCCATTCGTCGGTCCGGACCTTTCGGTTTGGCTGCGCGGCGACTACGTGATCGGCGATGCCACGCTGAACCGCTTTTTCTCGCTCCATTATCTGTTGCCGGTGCTGATCCTGCCGGCGCTGGTGGTGGTGCACTTGATTGCGCTGCACGAAGTGGGCTCGAACAACCCGGACGGCATCGAGATCAAGAAAAAGAAGGACGAACGCGGCATTCCGCTCGACGGCATCCCCTTCCACCCCTATTACACGGTCAAGGACATCGTCGGCGTGGTCGGTTTCCTGATGCTGTTCTCGGTGATCGTCTTCTTCATCCCCGAGGGGGGCGGATATTTCCTCGAGTACAACAACTTCATTCCCGCCGATCCGCTGAAGACGCCGTCGCACATCGCGCCGGTGTGGTACTTCACGCCGTTCTACTCCCTGTTGCGCGCCGTGACCTATCCGCTGTTCGGTATCGACGCCAAGTTCTGGGGTGTCGTGGCGATGGGCGCCGGCGTGGTGATCTTCTTTTTCCTGCCCTGGCTCGATCGCAGCCCGTCCAAGTCGATTCGCTACCGGGGACCGATTTTCAAGATCTTCCTGGCGATCTGGGTCGTCTGCTTTTTCATCCTCGGCTACCTTGGCGTGCTCGCCCCGACGCCCGGCCGCACGCTCGTGTCGCAGATCTGCACCGTTATTTATTTCGCCTTTTTCCTGACCATGCCGGTGTGGTCGAAACTGGATAAATGCCAGCCGGAGCCGGACAGGGTGACTGCAAAGTGAGAGGACTGCTTGCCTTCCTGCTGATGGTGCCGATGCTGGCCTTGGCGTCCGGCGCGGAGTTGCACCTTGACAAGGCGCCCGATCGCGCCAACGACATGGGCGCGCTGCAGAATGGCGCCAAGGTGTTCGTCAACTATTGCCTGAATTGTCATGGCGCGTCCTACATGCGCTACAACCGCCTGAAAGACCTCGGCCTCACGGACGAGCAAATCAAGAACAATCTGATGTTTACCGCCGACAAGGTCGGTGAGCTGATGAAAATCTCGATGCAGCCCGACGACGCCAAGGCCTGGTTTGGCGTGGCGCCGCCCGACCTGACGGTCATCGCCCGTGCCCGGGCCTCCGAGTCTGGTTCGGGGGCCGACTGGCTTTACACCTACCTGCGCTCGTTCTATCGGGATGATGCCCGTCCATCCGGCTGGAACAATGTCGTGTTCGAGAACGTCGGCATGCCTCACGTCCTGTGGGAATTGCAGGGCGAGCAAGTGATGGGTGAGGACCATCGCTTGAAACTGGCCAAGCCGGGCAAACTCACGAGCGAGGAGTATGATGCCCTCGTGGCTGACTTGGTCGCCTACCTCAAGTACATGGGCGAGCCCATCAGCGAGTTCCGCAAGAACCTCGGCGTCGCGGTGCTAATTGCGCTCGCGGTCCTGTTCGTCTTTTCGTATGCGCTGAAACGCGAATACTGGAAAGATATCCACTAACCGGTCATAAGAGAATGTTACATATGGGGCATCGAGAAGTCAGCGCGCCACTGGTTCGCAAAGTGGTTCGTGATGCCGACTATTCGTGGGGTACGAGTGCCATGATGAACCTGTACTCGGGCACCACCTGCCCGTTCAGCCATCGCTGTCGGATCGTCTTGTACGAAAAGCAGATGGATTTTCAGGTGATCGATGTCGACCTGTTCAACAAGCCGGAGGACATCGCCGTCATCAATCCGTACAACCGGGTGCCGGTATTGGTCGATCGCGACCTCGTGCTTTACGAGGCCAACATTATCAACGAGTACATCGACGAGCGCTTCCCGCATCCGCAGTTGATGCCGCCGGATCCTCAAACGCGCGCGCGCGCGCGGCAGCTGCTGTTCACCATGGAGCACGAGCTTTTCAGTCACATCGAAGCCCTTGAGAAGAACCTGAAGTCGGCCGACAAGTCGAGGCTCCACGTGCGCGATCGCTTGACGGAGCTCGCGCCGATGTTCGCCAAGCAGAAGCACATGCTTGGCGAGGATTTTTCGATGCTTGACGTGGCGCTGGCGCCTTTGCTCTGGCGGTTGGACCATTACGGCATCGAACTGCCGAAGACGGCTTCGCCCTTGATGAAGTATGCCGAACGTATATTTTCTCGACAGGGCTTCATCGACGCCCTGACGCCATCCGAAAAAGTGATGCGCCGGTAACGGCGCGTCGTCGTCCGGGCTTCCATGGTTTCCACCAAGCCGTACTTCGTGCGCGCCATTTTCGAATGGTGCGTCGACCAGGGATTCACTCCCTATGTCAATGTCGTGGTCGGACCACATACGCGCGTGCCCCGGGAGTTCGTGCGCGATGGTCAGATCGTCCTCAATGTCGGCCCGGATGCGACCAGTCAGTTGCTGATGGGCAACGAGGAAATTACCTTCCAAGCGCGCTTCAACGGCGTGGCGTTCTCGGTGGTGGTTCCGGTGGACTCGGTAGCCGCCATTTACGCCAAGGAAAATGGTCAGGGTATGGCCTTCGAGGTGGCGACCGGGTCCGGGGAAACGGCGGCTGTATCGGAAGGTCAGATTCCGGAGGCCACTGGCGCCTCCGACGAGCCGCCGGCAACTCCGCCCCCTGGCCGTCCGCACCTTACCCGCGTGAAATAATCCGCCTGGGCGCGAGACCTCGTTCTCGAGTTAAGGCGTTTCGCTACATCAACAACCACAGAACGACCCAGGCAAACAGAATTGCGCCGATGACCACGGCAGCGATAACTTTTGGAGATTCGTGATGAGGATGGGGCGCCTGATTCATGGCGCGAAGTATACCTCGGCCATAATTCTGATGGAATATCACCAAAGTCATAGGTGATTCCGGTCGCCATGACGACGTCGTGTCAGCCCCTGGTTCGGCACGAACTTGCCCTGTGTCCAGGGCGATGATGCGCGGGAAATGGCGCCCAAGGCAGGAATCGAACCTGCGACCTACCGCTTAGGAGGCGGTCGCTCTATCCACTGAGCTACGAGGGCCTGACCGCGAAGGCAACCCCGTCATTGTAGCGGTTCCGCGCCGCGCCGAAGCGCGCCCTTGCCTGAATCTTCCGCCGCAATCTCCAACCCCAGCTTGCGCATCAGTGTTTCATGGCTGATGTGCAGCAGTTCGGCGATTGCCGCGAAGTCATCCGGCAAGGCCGGGTCGTCCCAGCCGTTGGCCGAGTGCCTCGCCAGGTCGACGGCCAGTGCGACGTTGCGCACGCGGGGATGGTCGGCCTTCGTGCGATCCATCAGCGTCGTCAGCAGCAGCGGAAGATGCCAGGCCTTGGCGAGCGCGAGCTGCAACTGTTGCAGCTGGAGGTTATAGGTTTCCTGCTGGGCAATGCTGCTGCGCAGGGTGCGATCCTTGGCTTGCCGATCTCGGACCTGCAATGCCAAGGAGGGGGCAAAACACCACATCAGGATTTCGGCGATGTCGTGCAGCAAGGTGGCGACGGTGATTTCGTCGACGTCGAGATCATGCCGGATTACGGCCCACTCCCTTGCCCAGTGCGAAGCCCGCCGCGCCCGGTGGATGACCTTGAGCAATCCGATCAAGGCGTGAGGGTGGGACTTGAGGTTGTCTTCGACCAGCGGCAGGTATTCGAATTCCCGGAAAAAGGGGTCGATGCCGATCATCATCAGCGCGTGTTCGATGGTGGTGATGTCGGCATTCTGGCTTCGCCGCCGGCGGTTCTCGATGTAGGCCAGCACCCGCAGGGTCATCATCGGATCTTGCAGAATCACCGCGGCAAGCACCCGGCCATTGACCCGCTCCGCGTCGGCGCGCATTTTTTCCAGTTCCTGCACGGTATGACGCAGCACCGGAGGCTGAACGTGGCCGAAATATGCCACCCAGTCTTCCAGGTTGGCATAAGGTTTTTCGATGATGATCATGTTCGCCGTTCCGGGCCGCCCACGTAGGCCCGAAAATTATCGATGATTCCGGGCAGGGCGTGATCGAGGGCAGACAGACAAAAGAACCGGTCGCCGGCCTTGATGTTGAGGCGTCCATACAGTAGAATCCACGCCCTTCAATCACCTTGCTCCACTCGACGCGCATGCGGGGGAGCTTTAACCATAAGGAGATTACATGCGGCACTACGAAATCGTATTCATTGTCCATCCCGATCAGTCCGAGCAGGTGCCGGCCATGATCGAGCGTTATCGGACCCTTGTCACCGGCCGCAATGGCGCCATTCATCGCCTGGAAGACTGGGGTCGCCGTCAGCTGGCCTATCCGATCCAGAAGATGCACAAGGCGCACTATGTTCTCATGAACATCGAGTGCGATGGCGCCACGCTGGCTGAACTGGAGAATTCCTTCAAGTTCAACGACGCGGTCCTTCGGCATCTGACGATCAAGGTGAACAAGGCTGTCACTACGCCGTCGCCGATGATGAAGGAAGAAAAGGCCAAGTCGCTGACCACGCCGCAACCCGCCGCCGAAACCAAGCCGGAGGCAGCCGCTGCCGCCTGAGGCGTCCGCGCCGACGGCCAACCGGATTGAGTTGTCCGGTCGACTGCTGGCGAAGAGCGCGCTGCGCCACACGCCCTCTGGGATGCCTGTTCTCGAGTTCAACCTCGGGCATCAGTCAAGACAGGAGGAGGCGGGCGCAGTGCGACAGGTGGGATGCGAGATCGCCTGTATCGCACTGGGAATGCCGACGGGTTTGTTGAACGTCGCGAGATTGGGCGATTGGCTTACGGTCAAGGGATTCCTGGCGGCGAAGAGCCTCAAGAGCCGAATCCCCGTGCTGCATGTGAAGGAAATCGAATTTCAGGAAGGAAACGAAAATGGCTTTCAAACCGAAAAGCAAGATGGCTGGCAAGAAGAAGGATGACAAGGGTCGCAGCCTGTTCAAGCGCCGCAAGTTCTGCCGCTTCTCCGCCGAAAAGATCGAAGAGATCGACTACAAGGATGTGGACCTGCTGAAGGACTTCATCACCGAGAACGGCAAGATCATGCCGGCGCGCATCACCGGTACCAAGACGGGCTACCAGCGCCAGTTGTCCACGGCCATCAAGCGTGCCCGCTATCTGGCGCTGATGCCCTACACCGACCTGCACTGAGGAGAGCCGCGATGCAAGTGATTTTGATGGAAAAAGTGGTGAACCTCGGCAGCCTCGGCGACATCGTCAAGGTCAAGGACGGCTACGCCCGCAACTTTCTCATCCCGCAAGGCAAGGCCAAGCGTGCGACGGAAGAAAACAAGAAGGTCTTTGAAACTCGCCGCGCCGAGCTCGAGAAGGCTCAGGCCGACAAGCTGGCGGGCGCTCAAGCCATCGCGGCCAAGCTGGAAGGCCTGACCGTCGCCCTGGCCCGCAAGGCGGGTGTCGATGGCCGGCTCTTCGGTTCCGTCGGCAATGCCGACATCGCCGAGGCGCTGGTGGCTCAAGGCATCGAGGTCGAGAAGTCGGCCATCCGTTTGCCGCTCGGTCCAATGAAGCAGATCGGTGAAAATCAAATCGAGGTCGCCTTGCATTCCGATGTCGTCGCGACCATCACGGTGGTGATCGCCGCCGAGTAATCGATCCTTGGTATATTCAGCCGAAAAAGGGCCACACTGTGGCCCTTTTTCATTGGGGATATTTTTTATTTTCATGGGTGTCGCGGCGCTGTCGGCGGTTGCCGCGGAGCCGCCCGATCTGCTTCTGGCAGAACGCTACCGTGCGGGCGTCGACGTATCGGCTTACTGGGTCAGCGAGAAGCTCGACGGCGGCGTGCCGCCATGGCTGACTTTGGTGGACCAATTCAGGGTTGCCGACGAAAGCGCCTTGCGTGCCAGGCTTGCCGAGACCGTGCGCGGGTGCGAGACGAATTCTGAAGCGGAAAATGACGGCGGGCACCGAAGTGCCCGCCGGTAGTCATTCTGTTTCTTGGATGGCTACATCCTCAGCAGGCCGTTTTAGGCGGCCAGTGCGAAACGCTCATCGTTGGCGTTTGTGGTTTTGCGCGGATTACGTCCGTCGCCTCTCGGGTCGCCTGCTAGCCTTGTTCGCCCTGTCGAAACCAGTACACCCCCTCAGTGGTGGAGGTGGCGGGAATCGAACCCGCGTCCAGAACGCTTCCGGGTCGCCGGAATTACGACCATAGCCGCCATTATGGTGGCGGCGGCGCGGCAATTCAAGTCAAAGCAGCGCCAGCAGTTCCAGCGGTGTCGCGATCACGGCATCGGCGCCCCACTGTCCGATGGGCAGGCCGTCGCCGAGATAGCCCCAGGCGGCAGCCACCGTGCCCATCCCGGCGGTACGGCCGGCCTGGATGTCGCGCAGGTCGTCGCCCACGTACAAAGTCAGCCGTGGCGGCACGCCGGCCTTGGCGCAGGCCAGCAGCAACCCGTCGGGGGCGGGCTTGGGATTCGGCGTCGAGTCGCCGGAAACGATCGCCGTGGCGCGACCGCCGACTTTCAGGCATTCGGCCAGCGGTTCGGTGAATCGGGCGGGTTTGTTGGTAACGATGCCCCAGGCGATCCGGCGTCGCTCGAGTTCTTGCAGAACCTCCGGCATGCCTTCGAACAGGCGCGTGTCCACGCAGAGCCGCTGGGCATAGAGTTCGAGAAAGCGCTTTGCATGCTCGTCATAGCCGGCGTCATGGGGTTTCAGACCGAAGCCGACGCCCAGCATGCCTCGGGTGCCGGCGGACACGTGCGGTCGGAGCACGGCCATCTCGAGCAGCGGGCGGCCACGTTCGGCGCGCAATTCGTTGAGCGCGCCGCCGAGATCGGGCGCGGTATCCGCCAGCGTGCCGTCAAGGTCGAAAAAGACGGCGCGAATGCCGCTTTCAGGCATCGCGACGGGCGCGAATCAGGTAATTCACCGAGGTGTCGCGGCCAAGCGCGTAAGTCTTGGACAGGGGGTTGTAGCTCATGCCGATGACTTCCTCGACCGTGAGGCCGACGTCACGACTCAGCCTGGCCAGTTCGGCCGGTCTCAGGAAGCGGGCATAGTCGTGCGTGCCCCTGGGCAGTAGATTGAGGAGGTACTCGGCACCGACGACCGCGAAAAGATAGGCCTTGGGATTGCGGTTGATCGTCGAGAAAAATACCTGTCCGTCCGGTTTGACCAGTTCGGCGCACGCGCGCACGATGCTGGCAGGGTCCGGCACGTGCTCCAGCATTTCCAGGCAGGTGACGACGTCAAACCGGCCCGGCTCGGCTTCGGCCATGGCTTCGGCGGAAACATGACGATAGTCCACCTTGTGGCCGGATTCCAGCAGATGAAGACGGGCGACGGCCAATGCCTTTTCGCCGAGATCGATGCCGACAACCTCGGCACCCAGCGCCGCCATGCCCTCGGCAAGCAGTCCGCCGCCGCAACCGACGTCGAGCACCCGCTTGCCGCGCAGGGGGCTGCACTTGTCTATCCAACCCAGACGCAGCGGGTTGATGTCATGCAAGGGCTTGAATTCGGAGTTGGCGTCCCACCAACGGTGAGCCAGTTCGCCGAACTTGGCCAGCTCCTGCGGATCAGCGTTGACGCTCATGCGTGTTGTTTTCCATTACGGCAAGAAAAAAAGCCCTGCGGGGCAGGGCTTTTTCCTGGTACAGCGCCGATCACTTGGTGCCGATGATCTCGATTTCGACGCGACGGTCAGGCTGCAGACATTCAATGACCTTCTTGCTCTTCGGGCCCTTGCACTGATCGGGCTTGGTGACCGGTTGCTTTTCGCCCTTGCCTTCCGTGTAGACACGGTTGGCTTCAATACCCTTGCCTACCAGATAATCCTTGACGGCCGCGGCGCGGCGCTCGGAAAGCTTCTGGTTGCCGGTGCCGGGGCAGCTGCCGGAGCGGCTTTGGGCGCATCGTCAGATTTCTTGACCAGATCCGGATCGCATTCCGCGATGGCCATGGCAGGCGTCCAGTAACCGGTGCGCCAGCACAGTCCGTAGCCGCTCTTGGCGACAAAACCGCGTTGGTCGATGGCGTAACCGACGACGCCCTTCATATCGACACCCGGCGTTTGCGCGAAGGCGGAACCGGCGATCCCCAAAAGGGCGGCGAGTAACGTTGACTTGGTCAAGAATTTCATTGTTTTTTCCCCGTTCATAAATGACTGCGATCGGAATTGTTGGAGGTTGGAGCGAATAATTGTTGGAAGCTAGACTCGAACTGATCCTTGCTTAAAAAATGCCAAATGACATTGGCTTGTGCCCGTGGCCGGTGCAACCCGGGCTTGCGAATGCCGCAACCCCTAACCCTAAGGCAACCCCGGCCAATCCAAACGCTTTGGATTATGCCATGACTTGGCAATGTCGATCAAACCGTTCGGGGACATGCCAATGGGCATACTGTTGCAAATCCGCAATCGGCCGTTTACCCATACGTGGCTGACTTGTTCGCGCCCGGCAACATGGACCGCGTGGGAGGCCGGGTCGTAACAGGGCTGTCCGGACCAGTCATCCAGCCTGATGCTGCAAAGATCGGCTGCCTTGCCAGGCAGGAGCGAGCCGATCGTATCCCCCAGGCCGAGGGCGACGGCGCCGTCCAGCGTCGCCATGCGCAGGACGCGGTGCGCCGGCGCCACGACGGCGTCGTTGCTGGCGACCTTGGCCAGCAACGCGGCCTGACGGGCCTCGCGCAGGATGTCGAGTCGATTGTTGCTCGCGGCGCCGTCGGTGCCGAGTCCGACACTCAGGCCGGCGTCGAGCATGCTGGTCAGTGGCGCGATGCCGCTGGCCAGTTTCATGTTCGAAGTGGGGCAGTGGGCGACATTGCAGCCATGGCGAGCCAAAAGATCTATTTCCTGGGGATTCATGTGAACCGCATGAACGGCGATCAGGTTCGGTCCCAGCAGGCCCAGACGATGCAGTCGCTCGAGCGGCCGCACGCCATGTTGCCTAATGCTTTCGGCGATTTCGTCTCTGGTTTCATGCAAGTGGATATGAATCGCCATGTCGAGCTGCGCGGACAGCGTTGCGACCCGCTCGAAGACAAGGTCGCCGACGGTGTACGGCGCATGAGGCGCCAAGGCAAACGACACCAGCGGGTCGTCGCGCCACGCATCCCGCACGGCAAGGCCCTTGGCGAGATAGTCCTCGGCATCGGCGGCGTAGGACGAGGGAAATTCGAGGACCGTCACGCCCAGCATGGCCCGAATGCCGGCATCGCGGGCCGCTTCGGCGGCAGCGCCGGGAAAGAAGTACATGTCGTTGAAGCAGGTGATGCCCCCGCGCAGCATTTCCCACGCCGCCAGACGCGTGCCGTCGCGGACGAAGTCGGGCGAGACGAACTTGCGCTCGGCGGGCCAGATGCGCTCGTTCAGCCAACGCATCAGCGGCAGGTCGTCGGCGTACCCGCGCAACAAGGCCATGGCCGCGTGCGTATGGAGATTGACCAGACCCGGCATGAGGACCTGTCCGGGCAGGTCCACGTGTTCACGCGGGGAATAGGTTCGGCGGGCATCGGCAGCCGGCAGGAGCGCCACGATGCGACCGTTGTCGACCGCTAAAGCATGGTTTTCCAGCACCAAACCGGCCGGCTCGATGGGAATGATCCAGCCGGGCTCGACCAGCAGGTCGATGGGAATGGCAGGGGCAGGCATGGTGGCCGATTAAAGCAGATTCCCTAGTACGGAACAACGCGGTTCGAGTCGTCCACATGGTAAAATTTCCGTTTTTCCGATTGGGTCGGCGATTGGGTCGGATTTCCCGGCCGCAGTCTCGCGCTCACCGCGTTCTTCGATGCAAACCACCTCCTTCGCCAAAGAAACGCTCCCGATCAGTCTCGAAGAGGAGATGCGCCACTCCTACCTCGATTACGCCATGAGCGTGATCGTCGGCCGCGCCCTCCCGGACGTTCGCGATGGCCTCAAGCCCGTCCATCGGCGCGTGCTTTTCGCGATGCACGAACTCGGCAACGACTGGAACAAGGCCTACAAGAAATCAGCCCGCATCGTCGGCGATGTCATCGGTAAGTACCATCCGCATGGCGACACCGCGGTGTATGACACCATCGTGCGCATGGCGCAGAACTTCTCGCTGCGCTACATGCTGGTCGACGGCCAGGGCAACTTCGGTTCGGTCGACGGCGACAACGCCGCGGCGATGCGCTACACGGAAGTCCGCATGGCGCGCATCGGCCACGAACTGCTGGCCGACATCGAGAAGGAAACGGTCGATTTCGGTCCGAACTACGATGGTTCCGAGCAGGAACCGCTGATCCTGCCGGCACGCATTCCCAACCTGCTGATCAACGGCAGCGCCGGCATCGCCGTCGGCATGGCCACCAACATTCCGCCGCACAACCTCGGCGAAGTGGTCGACGCCTGCCTGGCGGTCCTCGAGCATCCGGCCATCGACATCGAGGAGCTGATCAAGATCGTGCCGGCGCCCGATTTTCCGACCGCGGGCCTGATCTACGGCGTTTCCGGCGTGCGGGAAGGTTACCTGACCGGCCGCGGTCGCGTCGTCATGCGGGCCCGCACCCACATCGAAGATCTCGAGAAGGGCGGCAAGCAGGCGATCATCGTCGACGAGCTGCCTTATCAGGTCAATAAGAAGTCCCTGCTCGAAAAGATCGCCGAGCTGGTCAACGAGAAAAAGATCGAGGGGATTGCCCACCTGCAGGACGAGTCGGACAAGTCGGGCATGCGCATCGTGATCGAATTGAAGCGCGGCGAGGTTCCCGACGTGGTGCTGAACAACCTGTTCAAGCAGACGCAGCTGCAGGACACCTTCGGCATGAACATGGTGGCCCTCGTGGACGGCCGGCCGCAGCTTCTCAATCTCAAGCAGATGCTGGAATGCTTCCTCGCCCATCGACGCGAGGTGGTGACGCGGCGCACGGTATTCGAACTCAGAAAGGCCCGCGATCGCGGCCACATCCTCGAAGGTTTGGCGGTGGCGCTGTCCAACGTCGACGAGGTGATCGCCCTG